>JBJYXS010000335.1:6448-14947 GCA_046260075.1 Anaerolineales bacterium
CGCTCACCTCGCGCACATCGGCGCAACCCAGACGCGCCATGATGCGGCGAAAGTCCTGGTCGTAGAGCGCCCCGCTGAGACATTCCCCATACAGCTCGGGATCCTCACGCAAGACCGCGGGCAGACGCCGGTCCGCACGGCGACCTACGGCAACGCCCGGCCGGCGGATTTCACCGCAACGGATATCTCCGCGGATGCGCGGGGTCTTTCCCTGACGGTGCGGCGGGGGGAGGAATCGGTCGCGTTTCGCTCCGGATTGCGGGGCGTTTATAATGCCGGCAATATCCTGGCCGCCGTCGCCGCGGCGAAAGCCGGATTTGGCGTCGATCTGCGGACGGCGGCGGACGCCGTGGCGAAGATGCCCGGAGTCCCCGGGCGGATGGAATCGATCGAGGCGGGCCAGGAATTTCTGGCGATCGTGGATTTCGCCCACACGCCCAACGCCCTGCGACATGCGTTGGAAGACGCCCGCACGATGGCGGGCGACGGCGGGCGGGTGATCGCCGTCTTCGGTTCGGCCGGCTTGCGCGACCGCAAGAAGCGGCGCCTGATGTCGGCGACGGGGGTCGAGCTGGCGGATCTCTCGATTTTGACCGCCGAGGATCCGCGCACCGAGGATCTTGCGGATATTCTGAAGGCGATGGCCGACGGCGCCTGTTCCCGCGGAGGGGTGGAAGGCAAGGACTTCGTGAGAGTTCCGGACCGCGGGGAGGCGTTGCGCCGGGCCGTCCGGACGGCCCGCAAGGGCGACGTGGTCATTACCTGCGGGAAGGGCCACGAGCAGTCGATGTGTTTTGGAGAGGTAGAATATCCATGGGATGACCGGACGGCGCTGCGGGCGGTCCTGGCTGAATTGCTGGGCATGCCGGGGCCGGAGCTGCCGAAACTGCCGACATCCCGTACGACGAAGGAGGAACGTTGATTCGACGCGAAATCCGAAAACACTGGCGGATGATGCTTGCCCTGCCGGCACTTGCCGTGCTGGCGGCCTGCCAATCCGCGGACGCTTCACCGACTCCACGGGAATTGCTCGGGTTGGGGACGCCGATCCCCACCGCCATGAAGTGGAGCAATCCTCCGCCGATGCTGATCGACCAGAACACGTATTACATCGCGACGTTCCATACGGCCAAAGGCGATTTCCGCGTCCAGCTGTACGCCGAAAAAGCCCCCTATGCGGTGAACAACTTCGTGTTTCTGGCCCGCCAGGGATATTACAACCATTCCACGTTCCATCGCGTGATCGAGGATTTCATGGCCCAGGGCGGCGATCCGACCGGCACCGGCACCGGCGGGCCCGGGTACACCTTCGACGACGAGATCAGCGAGGACCTGCTGTTCGACAAACCCGGCGTGTTGGCGATGGCCAACTACGGCGAGGACACCAACGGCAGCCAATTCTTCATTACCTTCAAGGAGAATCCGGATCTGGACGGCCGGTATACGATCTTCGGGCAGGTGATCTCCGGTATGGAGGTCGTCCAGTCGCTTACGTTGCGGGATCCTGCGACCAACCCCACCAAACCGGGCGACGCGCTCTACTCGGTCGTCATCGATGAGAGCCCGATCAGCCTGTTGCCGCCGCCCACGCCGACCGCCACGCCGGTCATTCCCCAGCCGACGCCGAACGCGCGCTCGCTGGCGACCCTGGAAGTGACCGCGCGCGGAGACCTGTTCACCGGACCTCCCGAGACGATGATCGATGAGACCCACGCCTACCAGGCGTTGATCTACACGACCAAGGGCAGGCTGACGGTCGAACTGGCGACGGAAGAAGCGCCGCTGAGCGTGAATAACTTCGTCGTGCTGGCCCGGATGGGATACTGGGACGGCTTCCCCATCAATTACGTCGAAGGGCACAAGTTCCTCCTTACCGGACAGCCCACCGGCTTCCAGGATTACGACATCGGGTACACCATCCCGCATGAAGAGGGCATTCTCAACGAAGCCGGAGCGCTCGGATATTGGACGAGCGAGGGCTCGGAGGAATCCAGCGCCGGCCAACTGTACCTGCTGCTGGTGACCAATCAGGCTCTGGACGGCGAATACACGGCCTTCGGACGGCTGATTGGGGAGGGCGATCTGGAACTGGCCAATAAGTTAACCACCGAAGATCACATCCAGTCGATCCAGATCATCGACTGGGGCGTGGCTCCGACCAAAACCGCAACCCCGACGCCGACCCAGACCCCGATCGAGACGCCGACGCCCACGCCCACCGAAACCGCTGCGGAAACCGAGACCGCTTCGCCGACTTCGACTCCGTAGCGAACCGCCGCAACACACGACCGCCGCCGGCCGGAAGCAGGAGGACTGCAGATCCTCCGCATACCGGCCGGCGGTTTGCGTTTGCACCCCCGGCGGAGAAATCCTACAATGGGCGCGCCGGCGGCGTTTCCTTCGCCTGCGCGGGGACATCGAGATATGTCGAAAAAGCACATCCACAGACAGCCTATCGGTTTTTTTCTTCCCGTCCTGTTCTTCCTGCTCGGATGCTCGCTGACCGCCACCGTGCCCGGGATCCATCCCGCCACGCTGACCGCTCTGGCGGGATCCATCATCCAGTATTCCACCCTGGCCGCCGCGCGGTTCCCGTCGGCCTCCCATACGCCGTGGGGCGTCCGGCCGAACACGCCGACCGTGAGCGAGACGCCTCCGGCGGACGATACGCCCGGTCCCAGCCATACTCACGCGCCGTCCCCCACCGGAACCGTCGTCCATACGGCCGCTCCGCCCGATCCGGGCGGCGTAACGCGGTTCATCATCGATGCGGTTACACGGGATTACGCGCCGGAGCAAAGGGTCGCCTCCGGTTCGGACGTCCACCTGCACAATCGCTACGAGCGGCCGTACACCGCCGAACGGATGGAATATCTCTCCGACGTCGATCTGATGCAGGTGGATCTTTCGATCAGCCCGCCGTGGGTCTACCTGACCTTCCACATCGCCCAGCCGCGAGCTGAGGGGATCGGCGTGACGATGTACGGGGTCGAATTCGACACCAACCGCGACGGACGCGGCGAGTACCTGGTCTGGGGGGCATCGCCCGCCGGGGAGGAGTGGACGGCGGAGGGGGTGGAGGTGCGCCGCGACACCAACGCCGACGTCGGCGGGGCCACGCCGCAATGGGCCGACGCCCCGTGGACGGACGGGGACGGATACGACCGGGTGCTGTTTGCTTCCGGCCATGGCGACGATCCGGACCTGGCCTGGATCCGCCAGATCGACGGCGGGCGGAAGGTCCAACTGGCGTTCAAATACCTGGCGATCGGCAATGCGCCGTGGTTTCTGTGGAACGGGGTAGCCGATTTCGGCATGCGGCATCCGGAGTGGTTCGATTACAACGATCGTTTCACCCAGAGCGAAGCCGGTTCGCCGCTGCCCATCCAGACGAATTTGTACCCGTTGAAATCCCTGTTCGGTATCGACAATACCTGCCGCGATGCCTACGGCTACGAGCCGACCGGGATGGAAATCGGTCTTTGCCAGTAAAATGGTAATGAACGGCCGTTCCGCCCAGGCCGCCGGCCGGGGAAGGCATGATGGCCGGAACCGGCGGTCCGCAATAAACCCGTCCGTATCCCCGCGGTCGCCTGGGCTATTGTATTGATCCGCCGGCCGGCGTGTGAGCCGCTGCTGCGCGCCGGTCTCCCGGTCCTCGGAAGCAGGTGTGACGGCGAAGCAGAGGTTGACGATTGACCGGCCGCACACGGAGAAGGAGGTTGCCATGCCGCACCGCAAGCGTTCCCTGAGCGCCCTCGGGTTGTTGCTGTTCCTCTCGTTTCCCGTCTTTTCATGCATCCTTTCACAGGATGCCGCCGCCGGAGTGACCGTGATCGTCGTCACGTCCGAATCCGGCACGCCGGCCGGAGATGAAATGCCGTCCGATGAACCGGCTCCGGCCACGCCGACCCTAACCGTCGTGCACGTGATGCGGCCTTCGGAATTTTCCGGGACGACGCGCTACATCACCGATCCGGAGAGCCGGGATTACGCGCCGCAGAAACGGGCCAATCCGGGGGCGGACGTGTTCGCCGAAAACCGCTACGAGCGGCCGTTCGCGGAGCTGGCGATGGACTACCTGCCGGACGTCGACCTGAAGCGGGTGGAGATGAAGATCGCCGCGCCGTGGGTCTACCTCACCTTCGAGTTCGAGGGCGGGCGCACGGAGGGGATCGGCGAGACGATGTACGGGGCGGAGTTCGATACGGATAGGGACGGCCGGGGGGACTACCTGATCTGGGGCGCCTCGCCGGCGGGTACGGAGTGGACTACCGACGGGGTGGCGGTGTGGAAGGATTCGAACGGGGACGTGGGCGGAGCAAGGCCGCAAGAAGACGACGCGCCGAACCCAAGCGCCGACGGATACGACGAGCAGGTCTTTTCAGGCGGGCAGGGGGCGGACCCGGATCTGGCGTGGACGAGGCAGGCGGCGGCCGGCGGGAAGGTGCAGCTGGCGTTCAAATACAGCGCGATCGGCAATGCGCCGCAGTTCCTGTGGAACGGTTTGGCGGATGCGGGCCTGCGGAACCCGGGGTGGTTCGATTACAACGATCACTTCACGGCGGCCGAGGCGGGCTCGCCGAACACCTACGACGGGGACCGGTATCCGCTGAAGGGCCTGTACGGGATCGACAACACCTGCCGCGACGCGTACGGATTCGATCCGGCCGGCGATGAACCGGGGCTGTGCCTGTACCCTGGCACCATCTCCGGAACGGTATTCCGGGATCATACGTGTTGTCTCGATCCCGATACCACCACCGGGAACGGCATCATGGATCCCGTGGAAATGGGATTTCCCGAAGGCCGGGTGCTGTTGAGCGAGGGCGCCTGTCCGGTCTCCGATTTTCGGACGGCCGATCCGGATTCCGAGGGCCGGTACGCCTTCGCGGACATTCAGTTCGGCCGGTATTGCGTGGCCATCGATTCGCTCGATCCGTGGTATAGCCTTACCACGCCCGCGGCCGTGACCGTCGACCTCGCACCGGGGGCGCACGAGGTGGTGGATTTCGGGTTCTTTAACGATTCGGGGGTCTGCCAGTGCCTGTGATGCGGGTTGCGGGGTTGGGCGCCGGATGGGTTCTCCCCTGCAATGGGCGGAATTTCCGGGTCCGGCAATCTTCTTTTTCGGAGAAAGCGAATAGATGCAGAGTAAAAACCGCAAACCATCCCTTATCCTCCTGATCGCCGCCCTATTCGCGCCGGCGTGCATTGTTTCGGACCAGGCGGCCTCCAACGTGACCGTCCTCGTGGTCACGGCCTCGCCGGATTCGTCCGGCGGGGGCGCGCCGCCCGATACGACGGAATCGCCGGCCACCCCCACCTTCACGGTGGCCCACCTGGCCACCCCGCCGGGAGCCGCCGGGACGACGCGCTACATCACCGATCCGGAGAGCAAGGACTACGCCCCGCAAAAGAAGGCCCCCTCGGGAACCGACTACTTCAACAGCAACCGGTTCGAACGCCCCTTCACCGCCGAGACGATGGAATACCTTTCCGACGTCGACCTGACGCGGGTGGAGCTGAAGATCGAGGCGCCGTGGGTGTACGTCACCTTCTTCTTTTCTTCCGCGCGCGCGGAGGGGATCGGGCAGACGGTCTACGGCGCGGAATTCGACACGGATAAGGACGGCCGCGGGGAGATCCTGGCCTGGGGCGTTTCGCCGCCCGGCGGTGAATGGACGTCGACGGGCGTGGAAGTGTGGAAGGATTCCAACAATGACGTCGGCGGGGCCACGCCGCAGGCGGGCGATCCGCCCAATCCGAACGCGGACGGATACGATGAGAAGCTGGTCGCCGACGGGCAGGGGGCGGACCCGGACCTGGCGTGGATCCGCCGGATCGAGGGTGGAACGAAGGTCCAACTGGCGCTGAAGTACTCGGCGCTCGCCAACGCCGGCGAGTTCCTGTGGAACGGGCTGGCGGACGCGGGGGTGCGCCGGCACGAATGGTTCGACTACAACGATCATTTCACCGCCGCCGAAGCCGGCTCCCCGCTGCCGGCCGAGGCGGAACTGTATCCGTTGAAGGGGCTGTGGGGGGTAGATAACACCTGCCGCGACGCTTACGGCTTCGACCCGACGGGGCTCGAACCGGGGCTGTGCCTGTACACCGGCGATATTTCGGGAACCGTCTTCTACGACGGAACCTGCGACGACCTTTCCGGCTGGCACAACGGGATCCTCGACCCCGGCGAACCGGGCGCGAGCATCGGCGAGGTCTTGCTGGGGCAGGGAGCATGCCCCTCGACCGGTTATCGGAGCGCCGTGCCGGGCGCGGACGGGAGTTACCTCTTCGCCGGGGTTCCGGCCGGGACGTATTGCGTGCGACACGAATATCCGGATTACATCGAATACACCACGCCGTATGAAGCGACGGTGAACGTGACCGCGGGTGCGAGCATCGTGGTGAACTTCGGCATCTTCGTGGAATTGGGCTGCCCACCGGGCGGATTCTAGGAAAGGCCGCTGAGGAAGGAATCGGCCGCCGCCGTTTGACACTTCAGGGGAAGGGCGGTATATTCCGTTTGTAGGGAAGGGGGACACGGATGAACTCCGACCGGACCGAAAAAGCGATCGGAATGATGAACCGAACACGAAGGCGTCTCGGCGCGCGCAAGCGGAGCCGGGCGCCTTTTTTTCGTTTCGCTTCGGAAAGACCGGGCCCGGGCGGGATGATCGCCGACCGGAGCGGCGCGGAGATGGCCGAGGCGGCGGTGGCGCTGCCGGTGGTGATCCTGGTGCTGTTGTTCGTCCTCAACGGGACGCTGGCGGGCTACACCGCGATGGCGGCCGCGCAGGCGGCGGAGGCGGGAGCGCGGGCGGGCGCGGCGGCGCGCGAGCATCCGGAGATGTGGGCGGCGGCCGCTACCTCCGCCGCGCTGGAACGGGCCGGGATGGGCGGAAGCTTCACCTACAGCGTTAAGGTCGACGAGGAGCCGGGCGGGGCGGTGAAGGTGTTGGTGGCCTGGAGCTACCCCTCGGTGCTTTCCGGATTGTGCCGGTATTTCGGCGGGGATTGCCCGGAGCATTTCGGCGGTGTGACGACGGCGACCCGGAAACGGGAAGGCTGGTAGGGAAGGGGAGGGACCATGCTGACGGACAGACGGGCCGGCCAGATGGCGGAAGCGGCGGTTTCGATACCGGCGGTGCTGCTGATCCTGGTGCTGGCGTTGAACGTCTCGCGGGCCGGATTCGCCGCGCTGGCGGCGCGGAACGCGGCCAACTACGGAGCCCGGGTGGCCTCGGTGGCGGGAAGCAATGCCAAGGTGTACGGCGAGGCGGCGGCCAAAGCCTCGCTCGAACAATCGGGGGTCGACGGCGGGTTCAACGTCGATGTGACCGTCAGCGGATCCGGGCCGGGCAGCGTGGTCTCCGTGACGGTGGGCTGGAGCACGCCGACGATCCTGGCCGGGATCTGCCAAGCCTTCGGCGAGGGCTGCCCGGCGTCGGTCGGCGGCGAGGCGACGGCCGTCTGGCGGCGGGAAGGATGGACGCGGTGAGCAAAAGGAGGAAGGCGCGCGGCTCGGCGATGGCGCTCTACGCCATGTTCATCGGCACGGTATGCGTCCCGCTGCTGGCGGCCACGGTCGATATTTCCCGGATGTGGGTGAAGCAGGCTGAGCTGGCCAACGCGGTGGAGGCGGCCTGCTCGGCCTATGTCAACACGCCGGATACGGCGGTCTTCATCGAGAGCGGGCGGACGGTGCTGGGGGCCGAGGCGCGCAGCGAAGGCCGCCGGCTGTTCGGCTACAATATGCCCTCCGGCGGCGCGCTGACGGGGATGAGCTTTGCGGTGGAGGAGACGCCGGGTCTGGCGCTGGTGACCGCCACCTGCAGCGGCCGGGCGGGCATCCGGCCGGTGATCCTGGCCGGCCTGGCCGAATTCACCGTGGCCAAGACCGTCACGGTCAAGGCCAAGTACGGATCGCCGGCGAACTGGGGGACGGATTGACGGGCCGCGCCCGCGCGGGCGGCGGAGGAGGAGAGGGGAGGGGAGCGGAGATGGCGGCATGGGGGAAACGGGCGGCGTTTTGGGGATTGCTGGCGGCGGGGTTGGTTTTACCGGCCGGCTGCTCGGCCGGCGCGGCGGCGGGCAGTGCGACGCCCGCGGCGACGCGCACCCGGGCACCGAGCCGGACCGCGACCCTCTCCCCGACGGCCACCCCGACCGCGACGGACGCGGCGAGATCCTGGCCTGGGGCGTCACGCCGTCGGACGGGGAGTGGACAACCGAGGGGGTGGAAGTGTGGCAGGATTCCAACAACGACGTCGGAGGGGCGACACCGCAGGTCGGCGATCCCCCCAATCCGAACGCGGACGGGTACGACGAGAAGCTGGTTGCCGACGGGCAGGGGGCGGACCCGGACCTGGCGTGGATCCGCCAAATCGAGGGCGGATCGAAGGTCCGGTTGGCGCTAAAGTACGCGGCGCTCGGCAACGCCGGCGAGTTCCTCTGGAACGGGCTGGCGGACGCGGGCGTGCGCCGGCACGGGTG
>JBJYXS010000336.1:0-3176 GCA_046260075.1 Anaerolineales bacterium
AAAACGAAAAGTCGTTGTTACCGCCGTCCCATAGGATGACGTCGGCCTCCTGCTCCGCCCGGCGGAGGATTTTGCCGTAATCCACGCCGGCATACACGACGATGCCGTTGTCGATGTGCGGTTCGTACTCTTCGCGCTCCTCGATCGTGCAGGCGTTGGCGTCCAGATCGTCGTACGCGGCGAAGCGCTGCACCTCCTGGCGAACCAAATCGCCGTAGGGCATCGGATGACGGACGACGGCCACCCGGAATCCCATGCCGCGCAGGACCAACGACACCCGCCGGGTGGTTTGGCTTTTCCCCGCGCCGGTGCGCACCGCGCATACCGAAACGACCGGCTTCTCGGACGCCAGCTGGGTCGTCCGTTTGCCCATCAGGCGGAAATCGGCCCCGGCGGCGAGCACCAGGGAGGCCTTGTGCATGACGTATTCATGGGGCACGTCGCTATAGGCGAACACCACCTGGTCCACCTTCCGTTTCTCAATCCATTCCGCCAGATCATCCTCCGGGACGATCGGAATGCCTTCGGGATACCGCGCGCCCGCTAAAGCGGCCGGGTAGGTGCGGCCGGCGATTTCCGGAATCTGTGTCGCGGTAAACGCCACCACGTCGTACTCCGGGTTGTCGCGGAAGAAAACATTGAAATTATGGAAATCCCTTCCGGCGGCGCCCATGATCAACGTACGGATCGGCATGCAGGAATTCTCCTTATTGCTGCGGCCCATGTGGAAAAATGCGGGCGATGCCATCGTTCAAGAACGGCCCCGATATGCCTGCGAAGAAGGCAGGCTGCTCGACCGGGCAAGGAATGGGATCCGGTGCGAAAATCATCCCGGCATGAGGGAATCGACGTGCTCTTCCAGGAGAGACAGCAAGCGATCGGCCGCGCCGGCCTTGTTCTGCAGGCGGTTTCCCGCCAGGCGGATCGAGCGGGCCCGGGCGCCGCCTTCGGCGGAGAGTGCGAACCACATCAGCCCCACCGGCTTGTCCTTGGTTGCGCCGCCCGGCCCGGCGATGCCGCTGATGGCCAGACCGATATCTGTCCCGAAGGAGGTGCGCACACCCTCCGCCATTTCCAGCGCGACCTTTTCGCTGACGGCGCCGTATTGGGCGAGGGTTTCCTTCTTCACCCCCAGGAGTTTGATTTTGGCATCGTTGGAATACGCCACCACGCCGCCCATGAAATAGATCGACGATCCCGCCACGTCGGTCAGCCGCGAACCGATCAGCCCGCCGGTCACGGATTCGGCGACGGCGATCGTCAAGCCCAACTCCTTCAGTTTTTCCCCAAGTCGCTGTTCCAGCGATGGTTTCATTTCATCATCCTTTGCGCGGAGTATAGAGGAAAACTGGCTTCGGCACAATAAAAACACCGGGAAACCGGACCCCATAGGATAAAAAAGGATTATGCGGGCTGCGGTATACCGGATTGCATCCCATCATGGGAGTATTATCTCAATACTTCGGATACGGTTCGGCAATTTACCCCAGATTATCCGCCGCTGCGTTTTCAATGGCTTGCGCGGCTTCTTCCGGCGTCAGGGTGCCGTCGAGCAAACCTTGCACGCTATCCAGAAGCACGGATTCCATCTCCAGAGGAAGCACCGTTTCGTAATACAACTGGAAATACTCCGCGGCGGCGATTTCCCGCTGCACCAGGATATCCAAGGGATCGGTCAACCCGGCTTCGCCGCCCTTGACCACCGGAAGCCCGGAAAAATGAAAAGCGGCCGCGAATTGCTTTTGGCTTTCCGCACGGGTCAGGTACTTCAGGAAGTCGACGGCTTCCGGCGGGGCATTCCTGCTGATCCAGAATCCACTGCCGCCGCCGAGGACGTCGTGAACGCCGCCGGCGCCGCCCGCGACCGTCGGAAAGGGAAACCAGCCGAGATCGTCGCCGATTTCCATCCCATCGGCGCTGTTGTTTTTCATAACCGAAGGCGCCCACTCCCCCATCAACTCCATGGCGGCTTGGCCGTTTCCCATTGCCGCCTCCTGATCGCCGTAGGTCGCGGTCAGGTAATCGGCCGGAAACGGATCCAGCGCTGCGAGTTCCCGCACCTTCCATCCCGCCTCGATAAAGGGAGCGTCGCTGAAGGAACCGGTGCGGTACACTGCGCCTTCGAAGGCTTCCCTTCCGCCGATTCGAGTAGCCAAATACGCCCACAAATGCTCTCCCGGCCATCGGTCCCCTTCCCCGAGTGCGATGGGGGTGATGCCGGTTGCCCGCAGCTTTTCCACATCCTGCAGGAATTCGCCCCAACTCGCCGGCGGGGCGGAGATTCCCGCCTGCCGGAAAAGCGCCTTGTTGTACCACCAACCGAATATGCTCATATGCGTCGGCACGCCATACTGCTTTCCCTTGTACGAGAACACACCGAGCGGGCCGGGTGCGAAGGTGCTGCGCCAGACCCCGCCGTCGGCATCCAGATCCGCCGTGATGTCCTTCAGCAAACCCTGCTTGGCGTATTCGTAAAAATTAAATCCGCCCGAGCCTTCGAAGATATCCGGAAGTTCACCGGATTCCCCGGATGTCTTCGATATCTCCCATCGGACTCCATCTATCAGCGCCTCGACGCGGATGATGACGTTCGGGTGAAGCGCCATGTATTCATCGGCGAACTTCCGCCAGAAGTCATCATGCTCCGCGGAACCCGCGTTGAACCACCAATCAACGACGACGGGCTGCGAAGGCGTGACCGTCGGAGGGGCGGTGTTCGTAACCGCGGGATCGGGAGATGCCTCGGCGGCGGGGTTTTCCGGTACCACGTTTTGGGCAACAGATTGCCGGACGCTGCAGCCCGCCAACGCCATCCAGATAAAAAAGGCGGCCGGTAAAGCGATCCGATTCAACAGCAGACCTACGATAAAGCCCCCTGGGGATTGATCGACTTGACGGGACAAATATATCTTTCGGTTTTCACCAATGAATCCATCAACGGCGATCATCAACGTTAACTCCTCCTTTTTTCCGATCGGCTTTACCAATGGTGCATTCAATCCTAAAATGTATTTTTAGTATAGGGGATTTGGATCGAGATAACAACATATTCCTTCCGCCGCAAACACTCCATTCCATCCCGGCACACCAGGATATCATGTGGAATCGCGGGGCATCGGCTGCCGGGGCTGGAATTTCTTGTGCAAACGTAAGATAATTCCGATCCATTCACGCAC
>JBJYXS010000337.1:0-4531 GCA_046260075.1 Anaerolineales bacterium
TACGGGCCTTCCGGATTCAAGCCGGTCGGCGCCGGCTCGGTCCGGGTGGGCGTCGCCGCCGTCGGCGGGATCGGTGTATCCGGGGCCTTTTGGGTGGGTGAGGCTTGTTGTTCGGCGGAAGCGGTTTGAGTGGCAGGAAGTGCCGACGGCGTTGTGCCATTCGCTACACAGGCGGAAAGGAGCCAAGCGGCGCAGGCAACGGCAAGGGCACATCGCGGAATTCGCATGTTTGACGGGCCGTCCTGTCGACAGCCGCGGGGGATTATAGCATCCCGTCCCTATCCTCCTCTCCCCCTTCCCATCATCCGGGAAAGGGGAGAGGAGCGCCGTCAACCGGTAGTTCTTTCGGCGGGATTACGGGGTAGGGGGCCGCGACAAGGCGTGAAAGGCACCGGCCGGGCTACTTCAACTTAATGCGCGGTTTCTTCTTTTTCCCCTTGGCCATTTTTATTTTCGGCCGAGCCTTCTTCTTGCCGGCGGTCTTGGCCGGCTTCGGCCGGCCGATATGCTGCACAGTGGCGGCTGCCCATTGGATGCCCATTGGAGCCAACAGCATCGCGAGCAGGACGGCCAACAGTGCGAGGAACAAGCCCCATGTGTCGGAAGGAGAAGACACGGTTTCCGGGACCAATCCGCCGGGGTTGAAGCCGCCCTCGCCCGCGACGGAGGGGATGTCCTCCGAGAGGACGACGCTCAGGGAGCGGTTCAGCCCGTCCCGCAGATCGGCGGGGGAGGTATAGGTGATCACGTACTCGCTTTGCAGCGCGCGGCCGTATTGTTCATACAGCGCGAGCAACGCTTCGGAATCGTCGGCGTAGCCGTACGTCCCGCCGGCCTGTGCGGCCAGCCGCTGCAGAGCCGGTTCGTCGATCCCCGCGTACGACTCGGTTTTTTGGGCCGGATCGCCTAGCCCGATGGTCGAGATCGAAAGGCCGGCCGGTCCGATCTGTCCGATGATTTCGTCGACGGTGTGGGCGCTGCGGTTGTCCATGCCGTCGGTCAGGACGATGACCGCCTTGCGGCCGCTGATCGCCTGCAACAGGCCGATGGCCTCGTAGACCGCGTCGTACATCGCCGTATCGGTGCCGGTCTCCAGGCCGTCGATCGCCGTCTTCAGCCGGCCGTGGTCGGAGGTCGTCGGTTGTACGTACTGGATCTCGGTGTCGAAGGAAACCAAGCCCGCCTCGTCGCCGGGGCGCATCTGATCCACATAGGCGATCGCGGCGGCCTTCGCCGAATCCATCTTTTCCGCATACTTCATGCTGCCGGAGATGTCCATCACCAGCATGGTCGTCAGCGGAGAGCTTTCGCCGATTCCGCTGATGTCGTCCGGGGTCATGTATTTTCCGTCTTCGTACAGGCGGATGCGGTCCAGATTCACCGGAGAGGGTTCTCCCGCGGCGTCGGTCACCGAAACGTACACCCTTACCGTCGGGAAGTCCGATGCGTCGATTTGGGTGATGTGCACCTGCAGCGGGTCGGTCTCCTGGGCGCGGGCCGGGCGAAGCGGTGCGCAGAGCCCGGCCAACAGCACGGGCAGAAGGCAGAGCCTGAGAAGGTCGCGTGGATGTGCCATGGGTCACCTCTTTTCGTGATAGATCATTTCCGTGTTGCCGAGGCGCAGTTGCTGCCGATCCATCAATTCGGTCATCTCCACGCGCCGGTTGTTCAGGAACGTTCCCGATGAACTCATATCCTTGATCAGGAAATGGGACCCGGTGCCGGTCAGCATCGCGTGCTGCGGATCGATATCGGGATCGGGAAAGACGATGTCGGACTTCAGGGCGTCGCTGCCGAGGATCACGCTGGGGCCGGTTTTCTTCATGAATTTATCGAGGATGAACTCGCTGCCGCGCAGCTTCCCCGACGTCACCTCGAGCCAGGCCCGGGAAAGGAGGACGACGATCAACGCAATCAGCGCGCCGACCGAGGCTCCCAGCAGCACCAGGCCGAGCGCCTTGCCGGCTACCGGACTTCCCAGGATGTCGCGCACACCTTCCAGGAGCAGCCCGCCGATGATTCCGCCCATCAGGCCGCCCAGGGCGCCTTTCCACATCTGGCTGCCGCCGGTGATGCCCTCCGCCAGGCCGATCAGCAATCCGAAGAGCCCCAGTCCCAGGGCGCGGCCGAACCAGCCGGCTCCCACGAACTGGAACAGCGCCTCCGCGAAGGGCAAGCCGACGGCTCCCGCCGCCAGTCCAAGCCCCGCCGCGATCAATCCCGAACGCAGCATCCGCGGGAAATTGAGGGTGAACAAACCTTCGGCGATGCCGATCATCAGCCCGACGCACAGGCCGATCAGCGCGCCGAGGAACACTTCGCTCAGGTATACGCTGCCGGTGAACGACAATCCGGTCAGGTTGCTGATCTGCCAGCCGAGCAGGCCGCCGATCGCCCCCAGCACGCCGTAGTAGTAAGTGCGCAACTTCCTATTCATCTGCATTTGCTCCTTCCGGTGCGGCCGCTTCCGGTTCGAGGTTGTTCCAGAACACCAGGCTTTTCCCGGAGCGTCCGAGGATTTCGTGGAATCCGCGGTAGGCATGTCCGTCCAAGCGGCCGTCTTCCGTCCATATGAAGAAACCGCCGATTTGCGAGCAGGGCTCGATCACCAGCGCCACCTGCCAGGGCTCCCCGAAGAAATGCCGGTGCAGCCAGATGTCGTAATCCGAGAGGAACACCCCCATTCGCGGATGGGTGTGGAACCAGCCCACGATGCGCTTGCCCGGGTAGCGGTCCTCCTGTTCCTGGTGAAGGTCGACGAGGGTGTCCTGGGTGAAGGTGAGGAACGCGCTGCCCTGCCGGGTGTGGCGGGCGGGGAGCGCGGCTTCCGCCACGATGTACTGCTCGCCGCTGTGTTTGTCGATCCGCCAGCGGCCGATCAGCACCCCGCCGACCTCGTTGTCGGTATCCCTGCCGGCCAGCGCGCACACGCGCACGAAGGCCGGCTGGGTGAAGAACACCGACACCGCGGAGGGCATTCCGTCCCGCTCGAAGGGGGAGAGCCACCGCCGGGCCCGGGCGATCGGCATCCGCGAGGGGCTCGGGCCGGCCGCCTCGGGCGGCCCGAGCCGGACTCGCGGTCCGTCCATCCGGGCGGGGGCTTCGGATTCGGACGCTGACAAATCCGCCACTCCTCAGCCGGCGGTCACGTCGGCGGTCAGGATGAGACGATCGCCTTCCGGGACCTGGGCTGATATGAGGGTTTCTTCCTCCTGGAGTTCGCGGCCCAGAGCCTTGCTGTCGATCCGGTAGCTCATCGGACGGCCGTCGGGGCCGGTGGTCGGCAGTTCCAGCGAGGTCGTCAGTTCCGGGATCAGATCCCTGACCGGCACGTCGTTGGGAACTTCCGCGCTGCGGGAGCCGCCGGAGGGAAGCACCATGGTTACGGATGTGTCTGCCATTTTGTCATCTCCTTGTGATGGATTGCGGATTGCAAACGTTCGCGGTCGTCGATTTCGATGGTCTGCAGTTGCTTGACGGGTCGCCCGTCCATCCCGCACCGTTCGGGCGGGAAGGCGGAGAGTTCGCCGGCGTGCGGATTTTTCTCATCCCATTTTCCGGCCAGCAGGTATTGCATGCCCGAAAAGAACTCGTGGTACGGCCCGCCGTCTTCGGTTTCATCCATGCCGGTGCGGACCGTCGGAAACCGGGTGATGGATGGTTTGCGCAATGAAATATTCATGATGCCTCCTTATCGATGAAGTCCGACGGATTATTTCAACCGGATGCGCGGGGCGGGGGTTTTGGCGACCTTGATCCTCCCCGGACGCAGCAGTTCCCGGGAATCCACCGGGAAGACGTTCGGGTGCGACATCCGGTACGCCCGGCACCAGCGGGCGGCGTCCGCGTCCCAGGGAAACGGCGGCCGGGTCGGGTCGTCGTGGAAATTTTTGTATTGCACCATCTCCCCCAGCATGATCACCAGCCGGTCCAGCGAGCGGCTGGCCGTCCACCAGGCGGCGTCGATGCAGACGGTCTTGTTCAGGTGGTGGATATTGGGGTGCCAGATCGGGGTCAGCCACTTCAATCCCGGCCAGCGCTGCGGATATTGGTTGTGCAGGTAGATCTGAACCTGGTGTTTGGTCCCGTATTTCGGTTCGCCCCGCCGGTCGATCCCGACGATTCCCTTGCACTTATAGGTGACGATGTACCGCTCGGGGACCGGTGTGCCGCGGACGCCGCGCGTTTCGAACTCGATCAGCCGGCTCTGGGCGGCCAATTCCCGCATCAGCTGGTAATCCGCCTTCAGGCGCCGCACGCGCGGGCTTTGGCTGACGGCCGTCCCGCCCGCGGTGATGTCGGCCGTCAGGATCAGCCGGTCGCCGGCGGGCACCCCGGCCGAAGCGAGCGTTTCCTCCTCGCGCAACTCGCGGCCGAGCGCCTTGCTGTCGATCCGGTATCCCATCGGCCGGCCGTCGGGGCCGACCGTCGGCAGCTTGAGCAGCGAAGCCAGCTCGGTCATCAGGTCGCGGATCGGAGCGTCGTCGGGCATTTCGGCCGCGCGGGCTCCGCCGCTGGGCAGGACGATGGT
>JBJYXS010000338.1:0-32820 GCA_046260075.1 Anaerolineales bacterium
CGGGCCCCTGCGGGCGCGTCACGCCGCGCTGGTCGGTTCCCGAACAGGTCGGCGGCGCGGCGGAGTCGATCGCCGGGCTGACGGCGTCGAGCGCGTGGGTGAGCGTCAGGCCGCCGTTCATCGCCAGCGGATCGAGCATCGGATCCGTGTTGACCAGGTCGCCGGCATGCGTAAAGGAGCAGGTGTCGGCGCTGTCGATGTTGTACCCGCTCGAGGAGGGGATCAGCCCCGAGCAGTTGTCCGTGCCGTTGCGGGAAAGGATCGTGTTTTGGAACCAGACCGTTCCCATGACGTGATGGACGCCGTCGACGGCGTTTTCGGCGATGGTCGAGTAGGTCGCTTCCAGCTTCCCGTTGGCAACCTGCGCGGCGCCGCCCTGGGCGGCCTGGTTTCCGCTGACGGTGGAATGGTCCAGGTCCACCTCCCCCAGCACGCCGGTTTGGAGAATCGCGCCCCCCTCGCCCGAGGCCTGGTTGCCGTTGAGCAGGCTTTGGGCGAACTCCGCGCGGCCTTCATTGTAGATCCCGCCGCCGGAAACGGACTGGTTGGCGGTGAGCGCGCTCTCGCTGGATTTGACGAATCCGTCTTCCGTGTTGAAAACGCCGCCGCCGACGCCCCCGGCGGTGTTGCCCTGGAGCGTGCTTTGATAGAGGAGAATTCTCCCGCTGTTGCGAATTCCGCCGCCGTCGGTTCCGGCGCTGTTGTTGACGACCCGGGAACGGGAGATGATGAATCCGTCGACCCCCACGTTCTGCTGCAGGTCCAATCCGCCGCCGGTCAGCGCGGAGATGTTATCCGAAACGGTGCTGTCCCAAATGCCGCCGCCGGGCGTGATGGCGCCGTACATCAGGTTGGCGATCACCACGATTCCCGCGCCCATATCGGCGCTGTTGCCGGTGACGGTCGAATGGTCGACGAGAAGCACGCCGTACCCCTCGCTGAGAATCCCGCCGCCGTGGGAGGTTCCGGGGCCCGGCGCCGCGACGGCCGTGTTGTGGCGGACGGTGGAGTTATCCGCCAGGCGCAAGTACCCGGTGTTGAGGATACCGGCCCCCTCCTTGGCGCGTCCGTTTTGGACGATCAGGTTCAGCATGGTGGCGTGGGCCGGGTGATTTTGTATCTGGAACACCCGGTCCAGTTGGTTGCCGTCGATGACGGGGTTGCCGATCCCGGAAAAGATGGTTTCGTCGGTCACGTCCAGATCGCCTGTCGCGGCGGCGTCCTCGCCGGCGCCCGGGATAGTGAGGGTGTATGTCCCGGCCGGAATCCGGATTTCCTGCTGACCGGGGCAGGTGTTGGTGAAGATCACCGCTTCGCGCAGCGAGCAGTCCGCCGCCGAGCAAACTCCATCGTTGGTATCGGCGGTCTTGGTGACCGTGACGCTCAGCGTGGAGCAGGGCAGCGGCGCGGTGGAAGGGCTGCAGCCGGCCAGGAAGAACACGGCTTGTGAAAGTCCGATGAAAACCGATCCGCGGATGATTTTTTTTAGCAGCATCATCGTTCTCCATCCTCCTGCAACGGCGGTCTGTGAAGGGCCGAAGACGCCGGAATCGCCGGCCGACCGGCTGTGGAAGAGTACAATACCGGTGTGCAAAGTGTACCCTTAAAGTGCCGGGAACGAATCCAAAAAACCTCCATAGAACCTATACGGGGCCGGTGTTGACCGGAAAAATGGCTGATCTGGAGCGGGAAATCGTCCGCTGCCGCCGCTGCCCGCGATTGGTGGAATGGCGCGAACAGGTGGGGCGCGAAAAGCGGCGCGCCTACCGCGCGGAGATATATTGGGCCCGGCCGCTTCCCGGTTTCGGCGACGAACGCGCTCGCGTGCTGGCTGTGGGGCTTGCGCCGGGAGCGCATGGATCGAATCGCACCGGGCGCATGTTCACCGGCGACGCATCCGGGGATTTCCTGTTCCCCGCTCTGTTTCGGGCCGGATTCTCATCCCGCCCGGAGTCCGTCGCGCGCGACGATGGGTTGGAGCTGCGCGGCCTGTTCATCACCGCGGTGTGCCGTTGTGTTCCGCCGGGAAACAAACCCACTCCGGAGGAGATCCGCAATTGCCTTCCGTTCCTGGAAGAGGAAATCCGGTTGCTGGGCGGGTTGTGCGGGATAGTGGCGTTGGGGAAGATCGCCTATGATTCGTTGGGCCGTATGTATCCCGTAACGGAACCCGGTCTGTCGGGGATGAAAATCCGTCCGGATGGATCCAAACGACGTTCTCCCTCCGGGCGTCCGGCATTTTCGCACGGCCGGCTTTGGAGGATCCGCCGGCCGGCGGAGGACGGCGGAGGACCGTCGTGGATCCTTGCTTCGTATCATCCCAGCCGGCAGAACACGCAGACCGGGCGGCTGACGCGGGCGATGTTCGACCGGATCTGGCGCACGGCTCGCGCTCTGGCGCGCACCGAGACGGGAGCGTGAACCCGTCCGATTCCGTTAATCAAAGTCAATCCATAATCGCCATGAAGGTTTCGGCGACCTGCGGATCGAAGTGCTTGCCGGATTGCGCGATGATGTACTCGCGCGCCTGCTCTTTCGTCCAGGCTTGGCGGTATGGACGGTCCGACGTCGTGGCGTCCCAGACGTCGACGACGGCGAAGATCCTCGCCGCCAAGGGGATCTGTTCGCCCTTCAGACCGCGCGGATACCCCGTCCCGTCCCATTTCTCGTGGTGGCAATAGGGGATGTCGAGCGCTTGGCGGAGGTAGATGATCGGGGAGAGCATCTCGTAAGCGTACAGCGGGTGGCGGCGCATGATATCCCACTCTTCGTGGGTCAGGGCGTCGCGTTTGAGCAGGATGCTGTCGGGGATGCCCATCTTCCCCATGTCGTGCAGCAGCGCGCCGCGGCGGATGTGGACGATATGCGATTCCTCGACTCCCATCGCGCGCGCCAACCGTTCGGTCATTTCGGTGACGCGTTCGGTGTGGCCTTCGGTGCCCTCGTCGCGCAGGTCGAGCGCCCGCGACCAGCCTTCGATCGTGGTGTCGTAGGCGAGATTCAGCTCGGCGTTGGAACGCTGCAGGTCGTCGAAGAGCGCGGCATTATCGATGGCGATGGCGGCCTGGACCGTAAGGGATTCCAGGAAGTCGAACCAGTCCGCGTCCGCCGCCAGAGTCGTGCGGAAGAACACCTCCAGCACGCCCTTCACCTGTCCTTTGACGATCAGCGGCGCGGCGCAGTACGACTTGAACTTCTCGGAGGAGAATTTCGGCGAGCGGGCGAGGCTCCCCACGTCCACTTCCAGGTTCTGAATGAAGATCAGCCGCCGTTCATGCGCCGCCTGGCCGGCGTATCCTTCGCCCAGGCGCAGATGGGTGTGGTGCAGGGCGTCGGAACGGAAGCCCTTTCCGGCGACGAATTCCAGAAGCGTGGTCTTGGAATTCAGCAGTAAAACGTCCACCGCGTCCACGTTCGAACGCCGCGATACTTGGTCGAGCAGGATTTCCAGCGTGAAGTGCAGGTCCAGGCTGGAGCTGATGGTTATATCGATGTCGCGCAATGTCTGCAGCCGCTCGAGCCGGCGCTGGGTTTCGTCGTACAGGCGCAGGTTTTCCAGCATGGGAGCGACCTGGCTGCCGAGGGTGCGCAGCAACAGGATGTCGGCGTGAGGGTAAAAATCGTCCGGATCGCGCCGCCCGAACAGCCAACCCCCGCGGGTTTTTCCGCGGGTTTTCAGGGCGTTGCCCAACCGGACCCTGGAGATGGGGGCGGCGGCGGCCCGGTCGGCCGGCCGGTACCGGCCGGCCGACCGGATCAACGTTTCCATTTCCCCGAATTCAAGGGGCTTTTCGGGGAGGTTGATTCCATCCGCGTAAAACAGCGCAAAACCGTTTTCCGTTTTCTGGTACAACGCCGATTCGCGGATCAACAGGCTGGGCGTCACGTCGCGGCCGAGCAGGCGGATCAGCAGCGCGGGTTCGAACGCCGCCGGCAGCTGCAGCGCGAAATCGCGGACGATATCCTGCGGATTGTGGCGGGCTCCGTAGGCCATGGTGTCGAACCATTGCTGGAAGCGGGCCCGCAGGCCCGGCGCGGCGATGACAAACACCAGCGTCACCAGCAGGCTGAAAGCCAGCGATTCGTCGGCGAGGCGCAGGGATTGGCTGGCGATGGAGAACACGAAGATGATCGCCAGGCTGTACAGCAGGATGAAGCTGTACAGGCTCAATGCCCGGTTGGCGCGGAATTCCAGACCGCCCAAATTGCGTTTATATATCGCATAAAAATAGAACGCCGGCAGTAAGGGGATGGCCAGATAGGTTGCGATCAGGGCCGTTTCGGGCGGGGGATTCCCGCGGGTCAAGGCCGGGGTGATCACGAACAGCAGGCCGGGCAGGAACGCCAATCCGATGCCGAGGAAAATCAACCGCAGCGCCAGCCGCTCCGGCGCGGTGAGACGGGCCAACAGGCGATACATCAGCAGCCCCAGGCTGCCGAGGATGGCGATGATCAGGCCCAAATAAAACATCAGCCCGGGCAGTACTTGGAATATCTCGAGGACGCCGAGCGTCGCACCGGCGATGTAGAACAGGAGCAGGAAGGGCCGCCGTTGGGAGCGGAAAAGCGGGCTGGGGATTTCCAGGTGGAGGTGGATGTAGAGCGGCGCGATCAGCCAGGTCAGCATATGGATGATCAGGGACGAGTAGGGGACGAGCGACAGCGACATGCCGACCGCCAGATAGATTGCGGTGATGTAGTTGAAGATGACCAGCAGCAGCCACCGCCGGTCGCGCGGCCGGATGAGGATCAGCACGGCCGTTCCCGCCATCCAGAAGGGCAGATAGACCAATGCTTGGATCAGGTTTTCGAACCGGTCGGAAAAAGTGGGATGGACGAGGATCCACTGCCCGGCGCTGGCGACGCCGTCGTGCAGGAAGGTTATGGTGGCCGAATCCCCCGGACGGTATCCGGTGAACGGGACAACATTGGGGTTCTGTAAATACTGCTCGAGCGTCATCCCGCCGACCGACAGCAATTGGTCGCCGACCTGCAACGTCGCTTCGTTTTCCAGGCACCATTGCAGTTGATTGTCCTTGTTGTTCTGGCAGTCGGCAAATCCCGTGACCGTCCAGTTCGCATCGTACTCGACGCCCGGAATCGGGGAGAGGTACGTGGCGGCGACGGCGTAAAACAGGCAGATCAGCAACGCCAGGATCGACACCAGCAACAGGAATGCATCGACGAATTGCTGCAGGCCGGGTCTTTTATCATCCATCAGGCAACCGCAGTGATTTCCGGCGGAACCGGAATCCCAAGATTCTGCAATAGGTGCACCAATGGCACGATGTACTGATGGATCACCGCGTGAAGCGGCGACGGATCGTCAAACGGCGTCTCTTTAAGGATCTTGCGCGCCTCCTGATAGCTTTGACACAATCGGTACATCGCATAGCTCACGGCTCCGGAGCGGATCAGGATCTGCTGGGCGGATTTCAGGACGGCCGGATCGTCAACTTGAGTCCGGATGTCCCGAAACCGTTCCCGGTCGGGGTGGTCGGCGGTCAGTGCGTACAGGAACAACAGGTTGTTGCGTCCCTGTATCCAATCCGGATTGGCCGGAGTGTCAAGGGCGTCCTGGATGTCGTCGTGGATTTGGATCGCGTCGCCGGTTATCGCCCCCAGCCGGCGGAGGCTCTCGATGGTTTTTTTCTTCGCCTTGCCGAGAATCCCGCCGATGTGCATGGCCGTGCCGAAATACGAAGAGCTTTTCGCGTGGGTCACCTTCCAGTAATTCTCCTCGCCGGTGAGATTGCGCGCGTCGAGGTCCTGGCCGTAGGCCATGGTCAGCGCCATTTGCGCCAAGGCGTCCATCACCGCCGCCCGCCGGGCGGCGTCCACCGGGGCATTGGCGATGACGCGGAAGGCGATCGACTGGAAACCGAATGAGAGGTTGGCGGCCATGGCGTCGCCGATCTTGAGATGCTCCCCCCGCGGATCCTCATCCAGCATGTCGTCCACCAACAGGATGCTCAAGATCATGCACAGGATGGCGGCCGATCCGGGAGCCACCGCCGATTCGTCGCCTCCCACCGCCCGGCAGGCGCGCAACGGCCATTCCCAAACCTGATGGGGCCGGGCGATATGCCGTTCGAAAATATCCGCTATGGCCGGCCAGTCCGCCACTTCCGGCAGGTCCATGACCTGTTTCTTGACATCCTCTATATCCATGGGTTCCCTCCGTCATAATTATGGTGAAAACCGGCGATTTGGCAACAGGGAAAAACCGGCGGTCCGTTTAAAGTCCGTAGCGCGGAGAGCCGTCCGCGCTACGGTGAATTCCGCCTGGAAAGCGGCGCATCCGGTGCTTTCTGCCGTCCCTGACCGTCGACCGGCCAAATCCCCCCTGGTCAGTCGCCTGATGCCGCAAGTTGTGATGGATTTGATCTCAGCGCCAGTAGTCCCAGCCGACCAGACTGGTGGCCTTCATTAATTCCTCTGGTTCCTCGATTTCGGTCAGGCCGAATAGCGCCTCAATTAAGGAGCTCTTTTCTTCCGAGCGCAGAAGGCTGTGGAATTTCTCAATGGACATGCGAACCCTCCTCTTTAAGCGTGTACAGGACGTGCTCTCTTTGGGCTTTACGGTCGATCCCGGACAGGACGGAAGCGGGATATGGCTCGTTTACCCGCATGGGTTAATTATATGTCAATAATGAAAAAAGGCCACTTGACTTTCGGGGGAGGGGAGGGTGGAATAGCAGCGATTGGCGGCTTGCCGTCGTATGATGAAGCCTTACGAAGGTCACCCGCATAATCCGTGAAGGCTTGGGAAACCGGATTTCGCTGTTCCGCGGATGGCCGGTCTCGCAGCCCGGCTCCTCTGCGGGAGCGAGATGGAGATATTACCCGGAATCCGCCTCGGCCAACAGATCGCGGGATCGTTCCAGCGGCCGGCCGTCGATCGCCCGCACCCGGTATCCGAAGGAATCCAACAGCTCCAGACATTCCCGGTGGACGTTCCCGGAATGGGTGGAGAGAAAGATGGGCGGGCGCCGGCCGGCGAGGATCCGTCGGGCTCCCCGCAGCGCCAGGGCTTCGGCGCCCTCGATGTCGATTTTCAGCAGGTCCGGCGCGGGCGCGTCTTCCTGTTCCATCCACTCGTCTACTGCGACGGCGCGCACCTCCAGCGTCCCCTGTCCGCCGATCCGGCCCCGGGATGTGCTGGAATCCGGCTCGAAACGAATCGTCCCGCTCCGTTCGGCGACCGCCGCTTCGATCACGGTTGCGTTTTCGATCCGGTTTAGCTTCAGATGCCTTCGAAGGAAACCCGCGTTGCGGGGCAGCGGCTCAAAGGCGAACACCCGCCCTGCGGCGCCGGCGGCGAAGGAGGAGATCAGCGTGTAATACCCGACGTTGGCTCCCAGGTCGTACACTACTCCGCCGGAGGGAACGGATGCGGCGAACAGGGCGGTTTTTCCTATTTCGTAACTTCCCAGCCAGTATCCGTGATTGCCGGATCCGACGATCCATTTCCTTCCCCGCACGGGGCCCTGCAGAATGGGCAGCACGGTCTGGGGCGGTATAAGCCTTAAGGGAAAGCGCAGGATTCTTCCGATCAGCGAGGCGTTGGAAATTCCGGTCCAGTTCATATCGTTCCTTGGATTCGTGCCGGCCGCGGCTGCGGGAGAATACCCGCCGGCCGGATCATTGGGAGCGACGCCGGCTCCTTATCCGGGCACGAGGATGTCTTGCAGGAAAACCGCGACATCCTGCGCGCCGGTTTCGTCGGAAGCGTGAGCGGGGATCCGGTGGAAGGATTCCCTGCGCAGGATGACGTCCCGCAGCGGCACGGGATGCCCGGCCTCGGCCGACGCGCGGCGGACGAAGAGTGCTCTCTGGGTGCGGTGGCACGCCATCGCCGCCAACTTGCGGTCGAATACGGAATTAACGGGAACGATGAAATCCGCCGGATCGTCCCGGTTGGCCGACCGCTTGCGCGGGTGATCGTCGTAATCCGCGTTGAAGGAATACAGGAAAGGGATGCCGCCAAGCTGCGCCGCTTGGCATCCGGCACGGTGGGTCAGAAGGTGGGCCGGATGCCCGTACTCGCCGTTGGATCCGTGGGTGATCAGGACGTCGATCCCCATCGGGCTGAGACGGCGGAGGATTTCCGGGAGGATTTCCCGGGGCGAAGCGGCAAAGGGGTGCAATGCCCCGTCCGGTCCGACGTCCGGATCGCGGAACGGCAGGCAGTCCGCCGAAACGCAACCGAGGGCGCGAGCGGCGCAGCGCAGCTCGGCTTCACGGAAGTCGCCCAATTCCGCCCGCGGGCAGAGCGGCGGCTCCCCCGCCTCGCCTCCCTCGCCGCGGGTGCAACACAGGATCCTCACCTCGGCGCCGCGTTCGGCCAGCAGCGCCAGCGTCCCGCCGGCGAAAACCGTTTCGTCGTCGGGATGCGCGACAAGGCAAAGGATCCTCACGGCCTGCTCACGCTTGCGGCATGCAGCAAACGGGCCGGGGGATTCGCTTCCCCGGCCCGCGGATGGCGGAGAATGCGGCGCGTCAACGGGATTTGCCTTCGACCGATTGGATCGCCTGTTCGGCCGTGACATTGGCGTACAGGACCGACATCAGGCCGGGCAGGTATTTATTCATCGTCATGACGTTGGAATACACCACCTGGCGGATCAGGATGTGGTTCAGGTCGGTGCCCTCCACATCGATGCTGGTTTTACAGCGGATATCCCCGTCGCTCACGTCCATTTCGAAGTTGCCGATCACCAAACCGTAATTGGCGCGGGTGATGTATTCCATCGCCGCCTCGCGGCGTTCCTCGGGGGCGGGGTTGGGGCAGATGGAGTAGAAGATGAATTGCTGCTGTTGTTCCCGGGCCTGCGCGAAACAGGTCCATTTCCCGTTCTTGCCGGAAAAGCCGGTCCGCAGGATGGGCTTGCCTTCCATCTCGGTGAAGGGCCAATCGTCTTCGCGTAAAAATTTTTTTACCGCCTCGAGTATCTTGCCCATGAAAAATCCTTGTGGCTTCGACTCCTTGCGACGCAACATTGCTGTTCGGCCCCGAGGCGGGCCGAACACCGTGTATAGGGAAGGATTTTATACGGAATGACGCACCTTAGCAACCTGCCGATCCTGCCGGCCGTACCGCCCCGCTTTCCGCGGCGGGATCGGGCCGGGGCTGCCTAGTCGTCGTACGGGCGTCCCTCCCGGGGGCCGGCGGGAACGCACGCGGAGGAAATGCCGCCGTACGAAATCCGGGATGCCGACCGGATGTTCCGCCATACGTCCGTCACGGCAGCGGAAAGGGAAGGAAAAGAAGGCATATGCCGAAGATTCGGGATGCGGAAATCGTCGATGCCCAAGGCCGTCCGGTCCGTCTGGGGGGGGGCGCGTCGGCGGATGGGTGAGCATGGGAAATTACCTCGATGGCTACCCCGGTGATGAAAGCGGATTGCGCCGCGCGGCGGCGGACATCCTGGGGCCGGAGCGGGCCCGGATCCTGTTCGGCCGCCGCACGGCATGTGCTGCGGTGGCGGCGCCCGCAGTTCCCGGAGCGGTTCGTCGTCCTGCGGCGGGAGATCGGCCGCCGTTACCGCCGTGTGGACACCGTGGCGGGGTGTCACCTGATGATCGAACCGGTGACGGGCGCTCCGGCTGGCTGATTCAAAGCCAAGTACCGGACCGATTGGAAGGCCATCAATGCGCCGTACCGGCGGGCGGCGGCTTCCATCCGCGACGCCGACCCCGATCACGTCATCTTTCTGGAGGGGGATTTCTTTTCGGCGAATTTCAAGAAGCTGGATCCGCCCTTCGCCCCCAATCTGGTGTACAGCAGCCACAACTACAGCCCCCCGTCGACGCTGCCGGGGAAATATCCGGGAAGCTTCGACGGCAAGACGTGGAATAAGAAAAGGCAGGCGGATGCCTTCCGTTAACTTCAGGGCACCCGGTTCGCGGAGGAGAACCGCGTGCCGCTGTGGGTGGGGGAATTCGGCGCGGTGCTGACCGGCGGGGCTGCGGATGCGCCTCACCGCCTTCGATCGCTCGAGCATCAGATATCCATCTTCGAGGACCACCGGACCCACTGGACGATTTGGACCTATAAAGACATCGGCGTGATGGGCCTGACGGAGGTGGATCCGCGCAGCGAGTATATGAATTTAATGCGGCCGGTCCTGCGCGCCAAGAAAATCCTGGGGACCGACGGCTGGCTGGAAAAGGACCCGCCGAAGACCGATCTCCAGAAGTCGGTCCGCCGGCTGGCGGCGACGGCCGAGCGCGCGATCCGCGATCCGGACATCGACCATTCCTCCAACCGGTTGTTCCTGGGCCAGGCGGGCTATTTCGCCGGCCTGATGCAGCCGGCGTTCGCCAAGCGGTTCAAGGGCCTGTCGGAATCGCGGATCGACGAGGTGATGCCGTCGTTCGCCTTCCGCAACTGCCGGGTGCGGAAGGATTTGGCGGGGGTAGTAGAGAAATACTGGAAGGAGCAATAACCCGCAGGGGTTATCCGATCCATCGCGATTGCGAAAAAAAACGGGCGGCCTGATGGCTGCCCGCCGTTTTCCATACACCGATGCCGATTCACCCTCTCGATCCTCCCCCGCAATCCGCATGGGCGGAGAACGGGGGAGGGCAGGGGAGGGGGTTACGTCCCCTCTTCCCACGAATTCAGGTACTTCTCCTGTTCCGCGGTCAGGGTGTCGATCCGGATGCCCATCCCTTCCAGCTTGATGCGCGCGATTTCGCGGTCCAATTCCTCCGGAAGGCGGTGGACGATCTTCTCCAATTTTCCGGAATTCTGGGCCATGTACTCCGCGCTGAGGGCTTGGTTGGCGAACGACATATCCATCACGCTGGCCGGGTGCCCCTCGGCGGCGGACAGGTTGATCAGCCGTCCCTCGGCCAGCAGATTAACCTTGCGGCCGTTGGGCAGCGTGAATTGGTCGACGAACTCGCGGACCCTGCGTTTTTCGGTTGCGAGTTCCTCCAAGGCCGGGATGTTGATCTCCACATTAAAGTGGCCGGAATTGGCGACGATCGCGCCGTCCTTCATTTTTTCGAAGTCCGGACCGTCGATCACATTAATGTCGCCGGTGACGCTGCAGAAGACGTCGCCGATCGGGGCGGCGTCATCCATCGGCATCACGCGGAAACCGTCCATCACCGCCTCCACCGCGGCCACCGGGTCGACTTCGGTGACGATCACATTGGCGCCGATCCCGCGCGCGCGCATGGCCAGCCCCTTGCCGCACCATCCGTAGCCGACCACGACGAAGTTCTTGCCGGCCAGCAGGACGTTGGTGGCGCGCACGATTCCGTCGATCGTCGATTGGCCGGTGCCGTAGCGGTTGTCGAAAAAGTGCTTGGTCATCGAATCGTTCACCGCGATCACCGGGAAGCGCAGGGCGCCGGCGGCGGCCATCGCTTTAAGGCGGATAACGCCGGTGGTGGTTTCCTCCGTTCCGCCGGCCACCTCGGTGCATTGATCGGGCCGTTCCTTGTGCAGCGTCGAGACCAGATCCGCGCCGTCATCCATGGTCATGTGGGGATGGGTGTCGAGCGCGGCGTGGATGTGCTGGTAATAGGTGGTGTTGTCCTCGCCCTTGATGGCGAAGACGGGGATCTCGAAGTGCGTCACCAGCGAGGCGGCCACGTCGTCCTGCGTGGAGAGCGGGTTGGACGCGCATACCACCACATCCGCTCCGCCCAGTTGCAGCGTGTGCATCAGGTTGGCGGTTTCGGTCGTCACGTGCAGGCAGGCGGCCAGCCGCAGACCCTTCAGCGGGCGGTCCTTGGCGAAGCGTTCGCGGATTTGGCGCAGCACGGGCATTTCCTGCTCGGCCCACTCGATCCGCAGCCGTCCGCCGTCCGCCAGTTTGGGATTCTTAATGTCGAATTCGTGTTTCATGAAAGCTCCTATGCGCTGTCCCAACCCCCGCTCCCCATTCCCCTCTCCCCCTTCCCGCATTGCGGGAAGGGGGAGAGGGGTGACCGACGAATGTCGGGCGGGGTGAGGGAGTTAGGACAGAATTTTTTCGGCTGTTGTGTCTTTTCCGAAGGTTTCCGTATACCGCGCGAGGAATTCCGCCCGCGAGTAGGTATGGTTTTGGGTTCCCACCTCCTCAAGGCAATACGTGGCCGCCAGTGCGCCGAGTTGGCCGCAGAGAGGCCAGGAGGCATTGTGCAACAAACCCTTGAGCAATCCGCCGCGGAAAGCATCGCCCACGCCGGTCGGATCGGCCACGCGCCGCGGCGCGACGATCGGTATCTCGAAGGTCTCCTTTTCGGTTTTGATCCGCGATCCCTTTTCGCCGAGGGTGACGATCACGACCGGGACGGTTTGCTCGAGCTCCGCCTCGCTGCGGCCGGTCTTGCGGGCGATGAGTCCGAATTCATATTCGTTGCAAATCAGGATCCGGCAGGCGTCGATTCCGACCGCGATGTCCGGTCCGTCCATCCGGGCCGCCTGCTGGGAGGGATCGTATATCAGGGCCAAACCGAGTTCCCGGCACTCGCGGGCGTGCTTGACCATGGCGGCGGGATCGTTGGGCGAGATCACCACCCAATCCGGCCGCGGCTCCACGCCGTGCAGGGAGAGTTCGGCGGCCCGGGCCATCGCCCCGGGGTAGAACGAAGCCAGTTGGCAGTTTGCCTTGTCGGTGGTGGCGAAGAACGAACCGGTATAGCAATCATCGTATGGAACGGTCAGCGAGGTGTCGACCCCCGCGGATTCGAGCGCCGTCCGGTATTCGCCGAAATCCTTGCCCACGGTGGCCATCAGCCGCGGCTGCTCGCCGAGCAGCGCCAGCGTGTAGGCGATATTTCCGGCGATCCCGCCGCGGTGCCGGGCCAGGCTGTCCACCAGAAACGACAGGCTGAGCGATTCCAATTTTTCGGGGAGGATCTGTTCGCGAAAGAGGCCCGGAAAGGTCATCAGGCAATCGAAGGCGATGGATCCGGTGAGGACAACGTTCATGATCTCTCCAGTAAAAAAACGCTCCCTTCGCGAGAGCGCAGCCGGTGTATGGTAACATGCGCAGGCGGCTTTGTCAAAAAAGCGGGCCGCGGTTATCCTTTGGATATGCATCTTCTCCGCCGGATTCCGATCCCCATCCTGCTGGCGCTCACGGCCTGCACGCTTCCCGCCGGCGGGCCGCCGGCTACGCTTACGCCTTCCCCCTTTCCCGCCGCCACGAACGCCGGCGTGCCGCCTTCGCCGGCCGTGATTCCGACGGCGACATCCGCCGCAAGCGATTTCCTCGTCCTCGGCGACCGGGCATTGCTCAACGGGGACTATCCCACGGCGATCGCGCAGTACAATGCGGCGCTTGCGGCGGGGGCGGAAGGGGAGCGCGCGGCCTTTTTCCTCGCGCGGGCGATGTGGGAATCGGGGGATCCCGCCGGGGCGCAGGCCATGCTGGACAGCCTGGCGGCGACGGCTCCGGCGGGGCCGTACGTTTCGCGCGTCCGTTTCCTGCAGGGGGAGATCGCCGCCGCACAGGGGGATTGGGCGGGTTCGGTCGCGGCCTACCAGCAATTCCTCGCTTTGGCTCCCGGTCTTCTCAACGACATCGTCCAGGAACGGGTCGGCGATTCCTCGCTCGCGGGCGGCTGGACGGATCAGGCGGTGCAGGCCTACGCCGCCGCCGCCGAAGCCGCCGCGCCCGGGGCGAGGATCTGGCTGTGGGAAAAACAGGCCGATGCGCTTTCCGGCGCGCGCCTGGCGGAGCCGGCGATCGCCCTCTACGAGCAGGTGCTGGCGGCGACGTCGAACGATTACGCGAGGGCGCGGCTGAACCGCAAGATCGGGGGGGCGCTCATCGCCCTGGGGCGGGCGGAAGAAGGGTATGCCCGCTATCAGACCGCCCTGCAATATCCCATGTCGCACGACGCCTTCCTGTGCCTTTCGGAGTTGCTGTATGCCGGGTATGCGGTCGACAACCTGACGCGGGGGATCATCGATTATTACGAGGGGGTGTACGACACGACCCTGGTGGTCCTCAGCGATTACCTGGCTCAAAACCCCGCCGAACCGGCCAAGGCGCACTATTTCCGCGGTCTGGCTGCGCGGGCCGGCGGCGCGGCGGCGGAAGCGGCGGGCGATTTCGAAACCGCGGTCGCGCTCGGGACGGAGACCGGTTTTTGGGATGCCGCCCTGTTCGAATGGGCGTACACGCTCTGGGCGTGGCTCGACGATTACGCCGGCGCCTCCGCGATCCTGGTCGGATTGGCGGACGCGGCGCCGGCCCATCCGCGCGCGCCGGAGGCGCTCTACACGGCCGCCCGGATCTCCGAGCGCGGCGGCGACCTGGTTTTGGCGGCCCAGTTGTGGTTGCGCACGGCCGCGGATTACCCGGCCGATTCGGGGGCCGCGGAGTCGCGCCATCAGGCCGGCGTCGCGCTCTACCGCGCGGGCGATTACGCCGGCGCAGAGGACGCCTGGTCGGCGGGCCTTTCCTCCGGCGACGGGTGGGCCCGATCGCGGGCTCTGTTCTGGACCGCCAAGGCCCGCGGGCAGCGCGGCGATGCCGGCGCCGCCCGCACGTTCCTAGAGCAGGCCGCCGCCGCTTCGCCGACCGATTATTATTCCGAACGGGCCGCCGATGTGCTCGAAGGGATGGCGGCCTTCACCCGCGTGAGGGATATCAATATTTCGTTCGATTCGGATGCGGAATTCCTGCAGGCCGAAGCCTGGGTGCAATCGGTCTTTGCGTCGGAAGCGGCGATGGAGCAGCGCTACGCCGCCGTGCAGAATGATCCCCGCCTGCAGCGCGGGCGGATCCTGTGGGATCTCGGCCTGTACGACGATGCGCGCGCGGAGTTCGACGGCCTGTGGTACTCCGCAGCGGGCGACCCGGCCGGTTCGCTGTACCTGAGCCGTTATTTCCAGACGATCGGATACTACCCGGGAGCGATCCAGGCTGCGCGCAAGGTGCTCGATGCGGCCGGGTTCAACGACGCCCAGACTCTCGCCGCGCCGGCGTACTTCAGCCACATCCGGTTCGGACCGCACTTCGCCGATCTCATCGTCCCGCAGGCCGCCGCGCGCGGGCTCGATCCGCTGCTCCTGTTCGCGCTGGTGCGCCAGGAATCGCTCTTCGGCGTGTCGGCCGCATCCGCCGCCAACGCCCACGGCTTGATGCAGCTGATCCCCTCGACCGCCGAGGCGATGGCGGCCCAATTGGGGTTGGGTTCGCTGGGGATCGCCGATCTCTACCGGCCCATCATCAACGTTCAACTCGGCGCGGAGTACATCGCCCGGCAGCGCGATACGTTCGGCGGGAATCTCTTCCTGGCCTTGGCGGCCTACAACGCCGGACCGGGAAGCGCCGCGTTCTGGAACGACCTGGCCGGCGGCGACGACGACTTATTGGTGGAGGTGATCCGCTACGAGGAAACCAGAAATTACGTGCGGCGGATTTATGAGAATTATGTCATCTACAGGGATTTGTATCAGGTGGTGCAGGGATGAAATCCTGCGGATCAGGATTTCTCATCCGGTATTTTTAATTTGTCGCGGAAGGCAATCCGGAATTTTCGGACTTTCGGATTGATCGTCAACACACAATATATCTGGTTCGGATTGTTTCTGAAGTAGTTGCGGTGGTACTCCTCGGCTTTGTAAAAATGAGAAAACGGGGCGATCTCGGTGACGATCGGCAGCGGCCAAACCTTCTCCGCTTCGATCCGGCGTTTGACTTCCTCGGCTGCCTTCCGCTGGGCCGGGCTGTGATAAAAAACCGCCGACCGGTATTGGGTCCCCACGTCCGCTCCCTGCCGGTTGGGCGTTGTCGGATCGTGCGTGTGCCAGAAAATCTCCAGCAGGTCCCGGTAGGTGATGTCATCCGGATGAAACGTGATCTGCACGGCTTCGGCGTGGCCGGTCATGCCGGTGCAGACTTCCTCGTAGGTCGGATCCGTCTTTTTCCCGCCGGCATAGCCGGGAACGACGTCTATTACGCCGCGCACGTCCTGGAAGACGGCTTCGACGCACCAGAAGCAGCCGGCGGCGAAGGTAGCGGTTTCGGTTTTTTTGGACATGGTGTTTTCCTGCTTTCTATCCTAATCCTCTATCCCCGCCTGCTCCCGGAAGACCGCAGGTGCCCCATTCCCCCTTTCCGTAGTATGGAAAAGGGGGGGTTAGGACAGCTTGTAATACAACAGCCGGTGGGCCTTCGCTGCGGCCGGGAACAGGCCGGCCAAACGGAACATCAAGGCATTCGCCCAACCCAGCTTACCGATATCTTCCGATTGGGTGAAGGTCCACTCTTCCAGCAGGCGGATCCCCGGCGCCCACGCCTCAAGGTCCTTGGGATCGTCGATTCCCCAACGGACGACCGCGCCGGTCCGCCGCAGCGAGGCCGCTCGCTTGACGTTCCGGGCGGTCAGGGTGCTGAAGGCGTCGAAGGCCAGCTCGCTGTCGGGGAACGTTTCCCGCAGCCGGAGGATCAGCTCCTTCACCTTTTCCTCGGGCAGATACATCATCAGCCCTTCCGCGGCGATGAACACGGGCGCGCCGCGCGGCACAGCGTCCATCCAGCCATAGGCAAGCACATCGGAGGCGATCATATGGTAGTTTCCGGTTTCGGCGAAGAATTTCCGGCGGAGGGCGATCGCGTCCGGAAGGTCCACGTCGAACCAGCGGACCGTGCCGTTATTAACCCGGAAGCAGCGCGTATCCAGCCCGCAGCCGAGGTGCAGCACCACTCCGTCCGGCCGGCGGGTGAGGAAATCCCGGATGTAGCCGTCGATCCGTTTGGCGCGCATGAAGACCGTCAGACGGGTCCCGGTGGCGACCCGCAGGCGTGCAAAATCGTAGTCGACCCGTTCCACGATCTTCCAGGCCGCGTCGTCCGGGAACAAGCCTTTGGGAACGCCGAGGGTCTTGCAGTACAGCGTGATCATCAGGGTTTCCTGTTCGGCGGTGAGGGTGATTTTTTCTTTCTCTCCGGTCATGGCGTATCCTTTTCGGTCCCGGCGACTGAGGCATCCTCATCCCAGAACATCGTCATTCCGGCGCCGAACTTTCCACTCGGCCGGGTGAAAAAACCGTACCGTTCGTAGAACGGTTCCTTGCCTTGGGCGGCCATCAGGCCGACGATCGTGTGCCGGACGGCGTGCCGGCGGACGTACTCCATGATCCTGTCCATCAGCCGTTTTCCGATTCCCATGCCCTGGCACGCCGGGACGACGATCACGTCTTGTATATAATGTACGAGTTCCCCGTCGCCGACGACCCGCGCCATGCCCACCAGCTCGCCGTTCCGGCGGGCGCAGAGGCAATACGACGAACGGCGCAGGCAGTCCGCGATCGCCTGCGATTCGGGCAGCGTCCAGCCGACGGCTTGGCGCACGGCTTGATATTCCTCCGGCGCGGGATATTCTTCCCGTATGACGACGTCTTCCATGATGCGCCTTATCCGCCGCCGGCCGGCGGCGGTTTGTTCAACCCGATGATGTTGCCTTCCGAATCGGTCCGGTAGGTTCCTTTGTTTAAATCCAACAGAACCAGCCGGTTGTCCCAGGGATCGCACACCACGGCGCAGCGTCCGACGGGAATGTCGAACGGCGGTTCGACGAGGGTTCCGCCGGCTTGCACGAACTCCGCCGCCGCCCGGTCGGCGGATTCGACCAGCCAGTCCACTTCCGCGTTCGGACGCTCGGTTTGCAGGAGAATTTCCGTATCCGATCGGGGAAGACGCAAACCGGCCTGGGTCGGGCTGCGCCAGATCAACTCATGGCCCAACCGGTCGCGGTAAAAGCCGATTGCGGCATCCAAGTCCGGTACGGGCAGCTCAACGCAGTCTACTTTTTGCAGAAGGGGTTTTTTCACGGTGCGGCACCTCCGCATGCTTCGCGGGATTGTAGCATTCCTTAGTCATTGCGAGGAGGCGGAAAGCCGATGATCTTGCGGCTGTCCGCCGACGAAGCAATTTCGTGTTGATTGCAAAAAGAAGATGGTTTCGTCGAGGCGATGGCGAAAGACCGCCGCATTGCCTCTCCTCGCAATGACCTTTTATCACGCGCCGACGGCTTTCAATGCCTCTGCGACGCTTTCCTCCGGATCGATGCGGATTCGGATATCCGCCAAGTTGCCGTGCTCGTCGATCACAAAGTGGCTGCGGATCAGGCGGAGCCCGCTCCAGGCGCCGTAGGATTTCGCGACGCTGTGATCCGAATCCGCCAGGAGCAGAAACGGAAGGCCGTGTCGGGTTTTGAACCTCCGGTGGGATTCGACCCCGTCCGGGCTGATTCCCAGGACGACCGCGTTGCGTTCCGTTATCTCCGGATAGTGATCGCGGAATCCGCAGGCTTGGGTGGTGCAGCCGGGGGTGTCGTCCTTGGGGTAGAAGTACAGGATCACGCGCCGGCCGCGGAACTCCGAAAGGGTCACCGCCTTTCCGGAGTCGCCGGGCAATACGAAATCCGGTGCCGGATCTCCGATGGAGAGGGGTTTGGTGTTCATGGCATTCTCCTGGGAATGGAAGGTGTCCGCGGGATGCGACGGATACGCCTTGCCGGAAGGAAACGACCTCCGACGTGCAGGCAATGGGGGCCGATGCGTTTCCTCTTATATATATACATCCAAATGAAGAGTTCCGATTTGGAGGATGCTGTCCGGTTTTGTAAAACAGGATATTTTTTCGGTTGGACGGGAAAGGACTTATCAATAATTAATCCGCCGGCGCGCCCAACCCGGCCCCATGCCGTCTCTGCTTTGCGATGCGTTTCCCTTTTTCCCTCCTCGAATCCGTGCAGCGGATACGAGGAGGGAAAAAGGGAGGGGTCGTTATGCCGCCCGATACGGCGCTTCCTCGTCGATGTTGCCCACGAATTGCGGCAAGTCCGTGTGTCCAAGCGCCTGGCGGATCCCCAGGTTCTCGCCGTTGTGGTACCAATAATGGTAGATCACGCGCAACAGAAGATTGCCGATCCTGTACCGCCCGAATCCCTCGCCCCGGTCGAGTTCGGCCTTCATATCGCTCTCGGAAAGCCCGTCCAGCCACGGGTCAACCGCTTCGGTGACGGCCTTCCAGGCCTTCTGCACCCTCCCGAACTCCGGCGTGCTGGCCGGCGCTCCATAGGCAAATTCCACGTCCACGTCCGGAAACAGAATTCTCTTCTGCCCGCCGAAGAGGAAGCATTTCTGTTCCTGCCATGCCAGATGCCCGACGTTCCAGCTGATGCAGTTCATCGGCGGCAGCCGCCGTTGGGCGTCGGCCGCCGACAGCCCGGTCAACCCCCGTTGAAATTCCTTCCGTGCAAACCGTAATTGGGTTACCAATGGATGAGTCATCGTTGTCCTTTCGGACCGCCGGGGCGATCCTCACAGATATTGAGATCACCGGATTATAGATCGAAGGACATCAGCCCGTCAGGGGGATTTCCAGAGTCGGGCAGCCCGCATCCGTGCCGCGCGGTACATACGAACGATCCACGGTCACGGCATCTTTACCGCTGGTACTTTCGGTCATCGGCCGCGAGCGGACAGGACGAATGGCCCTCCCCGTTGGTACTACCGGTTCCGCGGAATTTTCAAATCCGGACCAATGTATGGGAGAAGAAGTGACATTCGTCGCGACGTTTCGCATTACCATAAGATCACACGGCGGAAACGGCCGCCGGTCGAAGGTTTTCGCATGCCCTCCGTTTCCGGATATCGCAGGATCCCGCTCCTCGCAGCCGCTGCTCTCGCGATAGGTTGTTCGTCCGTGAGCGGTGCGGTTTCGGGCGCCTTCCGCCAGCAGGCCGTCGATGATCTCAACGCCTTTCTCCCGCCGTCGAAGACGCCGTTTCAGCCGGATCTCGACTCTGCAATGATGTTCTCTGCGCCGATTCCCTCCGCATACCCGCCGGCGGATACGGCCGCGCCGGCCGTTACCATCCGGATCACCGTCACCGAATCTCCGGCCGCCACGCCGACGCCGACGGAGACGCCGACGATGACGGTGACCGTGACACTGACTCTCCTTCCTTCGGTAACCATTCCGCCCTACCTTTCGCCCACGGTCACCAAAACCAAACTGCCGTACAAAAAGCCGACCGCCACCGCAAGCCCGAAGACGGAAGTTCAAATAACGGCCACCGCCACGCCCCTTCCGACCTACACCGCGACGCCGCTGCCCAGCGAGACTCCCACGGCAACATCGGATCCGTGCAGTCCGACGCCGTCGGCAACCCTTTCGGGCAGCGAGACGGCAACGCCTACCCGCACCATCACCTCCACGCCGACGATCACCGCCACGCCGACCGAAGTCCCGACGGTGACGCAAACGCCCTTGCCGTCGGCCACCCCTACGCCCGCTCCGACCACGATGGGATGCGCAACGTTCAACTTCGAATGGGAAGCCGAGGTGGCTGTGATGCTCAACGAGGAGCGCGCCAAATACGGGAAGTATCCCTTGATCATGAACGACAAATTGACTCAATCCGCGCGCGCCCACAGCGTCGACATGGTGGTCAACAAATTCATGTCCCACACCGGATCGGACGGTTCGACGGTGCAGGAGCGGGAACGCAGAGTGGGATATTACGGACGGTATTGGGGCGAGATCATCGGCGGCGGCACGCCGACGATTTCGGTGACGTGGTGGATGAACGAGCCCGGACACCGGGACATGGTCCTGGGCACGAATTGGCCGTATGTGGATTACGGCGTCGGGTATGCCTATTGCCCGGGGCAGGGATGGTTTACGGTGGATTTCGGAGCCCCGTGACGGCGACGGCCGGGCCGAAGGAGCCGTTGTAGTACGAAAGATGGATGCCGCCGGCCGAACTGGTACTTTCGATGTGACCCATTGGTCCCGACGGCACTTCGAATCGAACCGGAACAAGACGAATGTAAGGGAAGGAAGGCACCTTTACCGATCGGTTTCCGCATACAATGAAGGTACGGAAGAGATTCCCGTCCGGATAACAGGAGGCAAACGTGGTACGCAATGGAAGGCTGCGCGGTGTGATCGTATCGCTTTCCACCGTGCTGGCCGTCGGTTGTACGGGGGCGGTCGGCTCAATTCCTGCGGCGCGGCAGCATCAAGAGGCCGTTGAGGATTTTAGCGCCTTCCTCCCGCCTTCCCATACGCCGTTCCTTCCGATATTCGCCACGCGGACCCCGACGGATTTTCCCGCCGCCGCATCGTCGCCGACCGTTGAGGTGACGAAAACGCCCGAGTTCACGATCGTGGAAATAATGACCGAAACGGACACGCCGACGGAGACATTTACCGTGATCATCCTCCCGTCGGTGACGCCCACATCGGTCGCCCCTGTTCTTCCCTCCCCGACAAAGACGTATGTCCCGAAGGTATATCCGACCGTCACGCGAACCAGCAAACCGGTGGTTCCCTACTACTCGCCGACCATCACGCTGACGGCAACGCCCGAAACCCCAAGCGCCACTCCGACGGAAACGCTTTCGCCGACCGCGTCCCCGACTCTTTCGGGAAGCGAAACCGCCACGCCGACCTTCACCGAAACGCCTCTCCCGACGAACACACCGTCGCCGACCCATACACACACCGCAACCGCCGAAGGCGAATACAACTTCCCGGGCTGCACGTGGATATTAAATGAGGATTTCGAGCAACAGATCTACCAGCGCATCAACCAGGCCCGTGCCGACGAGGGATTGTGGTCGCTCTCCTGGTACGGCCCGCTGGCCTACGGCGCCCGGTACCACAGCATCGACATGGGCTGCAACCGGTATTTCGCCCATACCGGCGGCGTGTACGAGAACATCCTGGGCGGGTATAACACGGTGGAACAGGCGTGGAATTGGTGGTGGAACAGCAAGCCGCACCACGACAACATCCTCGGCCGGTATTATTACAAGTGCGGGGTCGGATACGCAAACGTGATCGGTTCGCCCTACCGGTATTATTGGACGATCCAGTTCAGCCGCTGAGGAAAAACTGACCGGCAAGGCCGTCTACCCTCCGGCCGGGGATCCTCCCGGGCCGGACCAGGTGACGATGTATTCCATCCGATCGTCCGCGCGGCCGATCGGCCCTTCGCGGACGGCCCATTCCCCGCGCATTCCCTTTTCCGCAGCGGAGAGTTCGAAGTGGCACATGGCGATGCCCATGTCGATTTGCTGCAGATCGGCCAGGCGCAGGATGCGCTGGAAGAACCCCTTGCGGTATCCCGGAGTCCGCTGCAGATGGAAATGCCAGTCGTTGCCCGTCCGCAGAATCCGCCAGGGTTGATTATTCGATGCGGACGGGCCCAGGCGGACCATTTCCAAGGGCTGCGCGTACATGCCGGCCGCCTCGGGGGAGAGCGGCGTGGAAAACGAACCGTCGAAAAACAATTTTTCCCAAGGCAACCGGCGCGCCGAGCCGGCTATGGCGCGGATCGGCCCGCGTTTTGCCCGCTCCGGATCCGCCGCCATGCGTCCGGTGGCAACCACCGCCGGGAGTTCCTCCTCCGGGGCAAGGGAGATCTTGCCGGCGAATGTGCTGTGGGTGAACGTCCCGCCCAGCCAGCAACTTCCCAAACCCAGGTCGGTTGCCAGCAGGACCAATTCCTCCATGCGGTAGCCGAAATCCGCCAGGCATTTCTCGGACGGCCGGACGGCGCCGATGAGAAACCCGGTTGCCCCGCGGATGAATCCGTAGGTGCCCAATCCTCTCAGGGAATCGGTATCCTCTTCGGATGCGGCGATCAGGCGGAAACGCATCCGCCCGCCCAACGGCCCGCAAACAGCCGCCGCCATGGCCTTCTCGATCCGGCGCCGTTCCCCGGCCCCGATCGGTTCAGGGGCGTACGTCCGGCAGGAAAAGCGCTGCGGGATGAGCCGGGATGCGGGTTGGCGGTATGGCATCGGATGCGTCCTTTCGATTGTCATTGCGAGGGGGAGAAGACGGCGATCTTGCGGCTTCGCCCCCGAAGCAATCTCCCGGTCCACCGGGCGGAAGGTTTTGCGGGTTTCGGCGGATGGCCCCTGAAAGGCACCGGGATACACTTCGTCGGGATGCCGGCGAACCGCCGGCATCCCGACGAAACCATGACATATGGTCACTTCCCCGCCGCCAGCGTTTTTTCCATCCTGATGTGCGGAATGGTCACCAGTGTGAATATTTCGGATACGGCCCGGTAGCCGAGTCGTTCGTAGAATCCGCGCGCGTACAGGCGCGCGTTCAGCGTCAGCTTGGAAATGTTCCTTTTTCGCGCGGATCGTTCCGCCCGTTCAACCAGCGCGGCGCCGATCCCCCGGCCGCGGTACGCCGGATCCACCGCCATCTGGCGCAGATCGGCTGTTCCGTCGCCCGGAACGGCCAGCAGGACGCAGCCGACGATTCGGCCGCCTTCATCCTCCGCCACCCAATGAATCTGGGCGTCTTCGCCGTTTATATCGCGTTCGGAAAGCGTCATCCCCAACGGCGTCCGCAACACCCGGTTGCGAAGATCCTTCTCGCCTTCGTATTCCGGATCTGCGGTGGTGATCCGCCGATACTGAATTGACAAGGAGCGCGGATTGTCGCCGGCTTTCATGGCCGCTGTCTCAAGGGAAGGATTGCAGCAATATCATCGAGGAGATATCCACTGACATCAGTTTCGTGGCCGCGATAAACCAAACCGTCGTATCCTTCCAGGCGACGACCTCGGGTCCGAAGAAAGAATCGCCGGATATATCCAGATCAAGTGTTTCTTGTCCGATAGTGCTTCCGTCTGTCGGATCGATCGTGTCGAATGTGATCCGGTTGGGATTGGCCCGGAAAACAGCCAGACGGATCCGGCCGTCGATCAGCCGCCAGGTCCAGATCGACCGGTCGTCGTCCACGTGGGCGAAGGCGGCGTCCGGCGGATCGAGCGGTTCCGCATTCTCCATCATGTAGTCCCATACGGTGGCGCCCGATTGCGGATCGATCCCGCGCAATCCGTATTGTTCGGTCCCGCGGGTGCGCTTGGTGCGGAGGATCAGAACGCCTTGTTCAAGGGCCAGCGGCACCAGTTCGTAGTCCTCGTCCTCCATCACCTTGCGCACCTGTCCGTCCGCCTTGGAGAGGGACCAAAGTATATCTTCGTCGGCGAAAAATAAAGTCTCCGCGGTGAACAGGGTGCGGTAATCCTGCGATGAAGAAAACCCGTCCTCCTCCACCGTCTGCCAGATACGCCCGCCGCCCGCGGCGTCTCTGCGTTCAATGCAGCTCGGGTGCCACCCGTAGAAAAGGTACAGCGACCGGTCCGTCGACGGGATCGAAGGGTCCGGGTCGAAAAGAAACATCGAGCTGGCGCTCAGCGTACTTGACGGATAGCCGTCCGGAAGCGAGCACCCGGGAACGATCCGTTGCTCGACGATCCCGTCCGCGAGGCCCAATTGGAAAAGGGCGGTATCCTCCTCCGTGTCGATCACCCATAGGCCGCCGTCGGCGATGACGAAACCATTGGTGTATCCGTCCATCCTGCGCTTCCAGGCGGATTCCCCGGTTTGGGAATCGAACGCTTCGATCATGTAATCCTTAGTCAGAACGACCACCCGGCCGTCCGTAATGCTCAGACATTCTTCGCAATACCCCAGCTCGTCCGAAAGTTGGGCTTGCCATAGGGGCGTGCCGTCCGCGGAGTGATAGGCGTGCAGTTCCTCGCCTTCCACGGTGAAAAAAACCGAGCCTTCCACGGCGATTCGCTGCAGATCGGAAATGCTCTCGAACGGCTTTCCGCGCCAGATCACTTTCCCTTCGAAGGGATTCACCCGCAGGAGTTGATAAATTTCTTTTCCGCGATCGTACGAAAAGACGATGAAATCCGGGTCCCCCGGCGAATCCGTGGGCAGCAGCGCAGCCGGTCCATAAACGGCCGGTTCGAATCCCAACTGGATGGCTTGATCTGTGACGAGGACCACCGTCAATACACCCAAACCGGCGACCAGGATTAATCCCAGCATAGTTGCCAGACCGCGGAACCCCTGAGCGCGCGCGGGGCTGGGGGAAAACGGCGGGGGCCATTCAGACGGCCGTTCCTTTACGGGGCGGTCTTTCAATTTGGCGGGTTGATCGGGCTGCAACGGCCGTTCCACAACGGAATTGCAAAATTGGCATCGCGTGGTGATCTCGCCGGCTCCGAACAGCAGCGGCGCTCCACAGGAGGGGCAGGCGACTTTGCGTAATTTCGGTTCGGCCATCGGGGGTCTCCTTGCCATTGGTTGGGTGTGATCTTATCACGGTGCACGAAGGTTACAAATATCCGCGGAGGGGATGGGGATGACCCCGTTTATCCCTTCCGGACTCTCGCCGTCAATTTTTATGGCGGTAGAAACCTGTCATCCGCATACCCGTCCGTTCGGATTCTGATCCGGCGCGAGCCGCCACATCCCGCCAGTAGGCGGAATCCGCAGCGCAGTGTTTGGCGGTTTCGGCGACCGACGGGTCGCGACGGGCGATCGCTTCCAGGGTCCGATTCCAGCTGCCCGCTGCCGTATTGATGGCCTCCACGGCAAAGGAGTCGGTGATGCCGTACAGCGCGTCGACGATCCGGCGGATGTCGGATAGACCGGGTATGTACGGGCTGATAAAGGCATAGGTGCGGATTCCGCGTTCGCGCAATGCCGCGAGTGCGGCCAGCCGCCGGGAAGGCGGCGCGGCGCGGGGTTCCAGCAGTTGCGCCCAGCCGTCGTCTGTTGTCCCAAGGCTGAGGCCGACGGTGGCGGCGGGCGCACACCCCAGCAGATCCGCATCCCGCAGCACCAAATCGGATTTGGTCAGGATTTCGACCGGCACCCCGTGCCGCGCCAATACTTCCAATATCTTTCTTGTCAATCCGATCGTCCGTTCCGGCGGCTGGTAGGGATCGGTCACGCTGGAGAGCAACACGCACTCCGTCAGCGGCCGGCGCCGCCGCGTCAGCTGCCGTTCGAGGAGCTGGGGGGCGTTCGACTTGGCGTCGAGGAAGGATCCCCACGGTTCGGGATGATCGGTGAACCGTTTCATGAAGGCGGCATAGCAGTAGACGCAGCCGTGCACGCAGCCGGTGTACGGGTTGATCACATACTCGATGCCGGGCAGGCGGCTTTTTTGGAGGATGCCCTTGGCTTGGATTTCGCGAATGCCCATTGATGAACCCTGTCTGTGATTGCGAGTGGATGGAAGACGGCGGATTTTCGTATGCGGTTTGAGCGGATATTCCGGAGGGGTGGATCGTCCTTCCGCGGAGATCTTTCCTACGGCGGACAGCCGTTCGCCAAGGCCGAATATACGGCCCGCAACAGCGAGGCATCGTCCGCGCTGTCCTGGCCAAGTTCCCACATCATGATTCCCCCGAAGCCGTAGTTTTTCGCATAACATACTTTCTTCTGAACGGTGGCGATTCCATTAAAGAAGATGTCTTCCACTTCGTCCGTTTCCGGCGGCGGTTCGAACGTTTTCCGGATATCGGAATACGGATAACCGGTGAACGGGCTGGACATCTTCCGGCCGTAGAACGGAATGCCCAATACCAATTGGGATCGTGCATATCCGGCCCGAAGAAATACTCCCAGATCGGAGATAGCCTGCTCGTAGGTCGAGTGGCGCGGTCCGTTGTCGTACGACATCACATGAATGCGGTCGATTCCCTGGTATGGGGCAAGGTCTATCCCGGGAAGCGGGATGATGGCGACGCTGGCGGTCAGCCCGGCCTGCTGGACGGCTTCGATGAGGGAAACGTATCCGCTGATTTCCGACGGGCTTTGCGGAAATTCCCAGTCGAAATCGAAGCCGTCGAGGTCGTTGGCGGCCGCGAATGTCATCAGCTCGTCGAAGAACCTTTGCCGCTGCAGCGGGTGGGAGACCGCCTTGGCGAAGTTTTCCGACCGGCCATATCCGCCTACCGAGACGTGCAGTCGCGTTCCGTAGCGGATTTTCATTTCCCGCATGCGGTCCAACGTGAGCGGATCCAGCCGGCTGGTGTCCAGTGAGCCGTTCGGATCGGGTTCTGCGGAAAAATAAATGAAGTCGGAAAGGCAATTGCCCCAGGACGGTTCGAGCAACCGGTATTCCGGCAGATACCCGGCCACGAGAAATCCATCCGGCAATCCGCCGGGGGGCGAGCACCATCCCTCCGGAGCCGGGGACGGGGACGCGTCGGCTGTCGCGGTGGGGCTGGCCGTGAAGATACGGGAGGCGGTGTGCGTCATTGGCGGCCCGGTGCTTTCCGCAACCAGGGGCGACGGCTGGGTTTGCGGAGCGCAGGCTGCAGCCAACCACGGTACGACCGCGAGAATGCCCCAACGGAAGGAAGGCTTTCCCAAGCTGTGACGGAGTGACATATCGGCTGCCGTTCCGCAGTCTGCTGTTGTCCCATCGACCGGGGACTCCCCTGCCGGATTGTTCCCGAACGTCAGGGGACTGCCGCCTGCGGGGATCGAATTATACAGGTTCGGCGGGATATGGCTTTCCACGGCCGGTCGCCCGCACGGAACCGCCGGGCCGTACAGGCGGGAAAGGGGGCTACAATACCACCATCGGTAACTTTGCAAAGGAGGCTCCATGCACGGCCACCATGGCTTCGGCCGGTCGGCGATGCTCAACCCCGAGGAAAAGCGCCCCGCGGTCAACCGGGCCTTGCTGTTGCGCGTGGCGGCCTACGCCCGGCCGTACGCGCGGACGATCGCCGGGATGCTGCTGCTGATCCTCTTCACTGCATCCCTGTCGCTCGTGTCCCCGTTGATATTCCGCGAGATGATTGACCGCGTGCTTCCGGCGGGCGATCTCCCGCGGCTGATCCTGCTTTCGCTGGGCCTGTTCCTCGTACCCCTCCTGCGCGGAGGGGCGGGCGTGCTCCAGCGCCGCTTAAACGCCGCCGTCGGCGAAGGGGTGATCTACGACCTGCGTGCGGCGCTGTTCGAAAAATTGCAGCGCATGTCGCTGCGTTTCTTCACCCACACCAAGGTGGGCGAGCTGATGAGCCGCCTGAACAACGACGTGGTCGGCGCGCAGAATGCGATCAGCAACACCGTCGTAAACATCGTAACCAATTCGATCCAGGCCGCGGTCGTGCTGGGTGTGATGATCTCGCTCGAGTGGCGGCTGACGATCGTCAGCGTGCTCGTGCTGCCGTTCGCCATCCTGATCTCGCGCCGGCTGGGCGCCAGCCTGCGCGACGCCGCCCGGCGGCAGATGGAAATGAACGCGCGCATGAACGCCCATATGAACGAGACCCTGAACATCGGGGGCGCGCTGTTGGTCAAACTGTTCGGACGCGCCCGCGACGAAGCGGCCCGCTTCCGCGAGCGGGCCGCTCAGGTGCGCGATCTGGGCGTGCGCCGGGCGCTGATCGGGGCCACATTTTTCGTGTTCCTCGGGCTGTTGACCGCCGTCGGGACCGCATTGGTGTACGGCGTCGGCGGATACCTGGTGATCCAGAAAACCTTCACTGTCGGTACGATCGTCGCCTTCGGTTCCTACCTCGGCAGCCTGTACGGTGCGCTGCAGGGCCTGGCCGGAGCGCCGGTGGAGTTTTCCACTTCGGTGGTGAGCTTCGAGCGCGTGTTCGAGGTGCTTGATCTGCCGCTGGATATTCCGGAACGGGCGGATGCGGCTCCGCTCGGCAGGGTGCGGGGCGAGTTGGTGTTCGAGAACGTCTCCTTCCGCTACACCGCCGACGAGGGCGGGCTGTTGAGCGATGTGAAGCGTTTCCGGATGGATTCGGTGGAGGCGGTATTCTCCGCCGCGGCGCCGGAACGGGCGGCGCCCGGCCCGGCCGAGGGAGAGGATGCATCACAAGCCCGGGCGGCTGTGTTGGAGGATATTTCCTTCCGAGTCGAACCCGGAAAGCTGGTTGCTTTGGTCGGCCCTTCAGGCGCGGGAAAAACGACGCTCACCTACCTCATCCCGCGGTTGTACGATCCGAATGCGGGGCGGATCCTCCTGGACGGACGCGATCTGCGCGAGCTGCGGCTCGATTCGCTGGCGGCTGCGGTGGGGATGGTGACCCAGGAAGCCTACCTCTTCCACGATACCGTCCATACCAACATCACCTACGCCCGGCCCGACGCGGCCCAAGAGGACGTGGAGCAGGCCGCGCGGACGGCCAACATCCATTCCTTCATCGCCGGCTTGCCCGATGGATACGATACGATCGTCGGCGAGCGCGGCTACCGCCTCTCGGGCGGGGAAAAACAACGCATTGCCCTGGCGCGCGTGATCCTGAAAAATCCGCGCATTCTGGTGCTCGACGAGGCCACCAGCCATCTCGACAGCGAATCCGAGGCGTTGATCCAGGAGGCGCTGCGGCGGGTCATGGCCGGACGGACCAATGTGGTCATCGCCCACCGGCTCAGCACGATCCTTTCGGCCGATCTGATTCTGGTGATAGACCGCGGGCGCATCGTCGAGCGCGGCACGCATGCCGAGCTGCTGGCCCACGGCGGCCTGTACCGGCACTTATATGAAACGCAGTTCCGCACGAAGGCGGCCGGCGGCGTGTGAGGAGTCGCGCTATCCGCCGGCGGCGATGTCGGGCGGCCCGGAGATGTCGATCGACGGCGGGGGGTCGACGCCCCGCCAGACGGCGTCGAGGGCCATCAATGCCGTCAGATTGCGCCACGGCCAGCCGAAGGTCATGGCATACGGGTCGTCGAAATAGTTGTACCACCAAGTCAGGTGCATCCCGTCGGAGCGCAGTCCGTGCCAGGGAAGGGGCTGCACGGCCCGCCAGAAGTTCCACAACGGGATGTCGTAATCGTAAGCCATCCGCCCGACGGCGGCGTTGATCCGCCAATTCCCCTCCCAATTGCTGGCCTTTGTGTACATGATCGGGACGGTCCCGTGCTGGATCAGCGTGTCGACGATCGTCCGCATCTGGGTTTCGAACAGCGACGGGCTGGCGTAGTCCATCGTGCCGACCATCACCAGGGCGAAGCTGGGTTTGTTGATCCGCAGCTCGCACAGGAGCGGGCTCTCGCCGGCATAACAGTAGGCCGGATGGGCCCACAATGGGGAAAGGACCGCCGAGGTGGTGAAGCCGTAGTGGCCGGCGCGGCTGATCCGCCCGAAGTAACCGGCGAAGTGCTCGATCGCGTCTTGCAGGTAGGCGTATTCGCCCAGGCGGTAATAGGCCGTCGACAGGTCGAATATGCCGAGGAAGCGCGGGGGAGTTCCCTCGCAATCGCCGATCACCGAAAAGGCGTTGCGGACGTTTCCCATGGACTGCCCCAGGGCGAAGATCTCGCGGGCGCGGTCGCTGACCTCTGGAACGACCGGGTAGTCGTACCATTCCAGGCGGACTCGGGTCGGGGTCAGGGTCGGGCTCGCGGTCGGGGAAGGGGTGGCGGTGGGCGGGATGCTTGTGGCGGTGGCGGCTTGGGGCTGGAACGGCGTATGCGTCGCCGTCCGGTGGCCGGTCGGTTCCGCCTCGGCGGCGGGTGCGCCGGCAACGAAGGCCTGTGTGCCGCATCCCAAGGCAAGGGCAAGCAGCAGCAGGAAGGTTCCCAGGAGGATCCACCCCGATTGACGCCCCGGAAGGCGGATTCCATGATTTCCCGCGGAGCGGTTTTTCATCCGGGGTTGGGAAACGCCGGTTTTCCGGCTGTTTATCTTCTTTCCTGTAACATTCATCCGCCGGCCTTTTCAGACGAATTCCATAAATATTACCGTGTACCGGCACATGATTTCAAGGTGACCATTTTCGACGGGTCGGGAGAGGGTATTACGGGGCCGGGTCGGCGCGAATCATATGGAGCAGCCCGCATTTTCCCGCTCCAGAGATACTTTTTTATGTTTGCCCAAGCGGCTCTTCCACGGGACACCCGGCGGCTGCCATTCCGGATACAATGATGTGTGGAAGGCCGACTGTTTTTTCGTCTGCCAATCTCGACATGAAAAAGCTCCGACCGTTTATCGGGCCGGGTGTGGTCCTTCTCCTTGCGGCGGCGGCCACCGTCGCGCTGCAGCGGCTGCCCTTTCCCTGGCCCGGCTGGCGCTTGGCTTCCTGCTACCCCGGCTGCTTCTGCGAGGCGTTCCACTCCGGGGGAGTGGTTCAGCCCCAGAGCAGTTATTCCAACCTTTTCTACATCCTGGCCGGGTTGTTGATCCTCGGCGCCGGGGGACTTGCGGGGCGGGAACCGCGCTCAAACCTCATGGCCCGCCGCAGGGGATATGTCGCGGGCTTCGGCTGGGCGGTCGTCGCGATCGGCGCCACGTCGATGTTCTTCCATGTTTCGCTGACCCGCGTCGGCCGCTGGCTGGATTACATGGGCATGTACGCCTTCTCCGCCTACGCGCTGCTCTACGGCCTGGCCCGCCTGCGCCGCTGGAACGGAGCCGCTTTCATCACCCTATACGGCCTGCTGCTGGCGGCGCTTGGGGTGTTGTGGTTCGTCGCGCCCGGATACCGGAGGCCGCTGCTGGGCGCCTTGATCCTGGGAATCGTCGCCGTCGAAGCCGCCGCCCATCGGCTGCGGCGCCCGATGCGCATCCGCACCCGATACCTGACGGCCGCGCTGGGCTGCTTCCTGGCCGCCTATGCCGTCAATATGCTCGATGAGAGCGGGGTGATCTGCCGCCCGGACGGTATGCTGCAGTGGCACGCCGTCTGGCATTTCCTTACCGCGGCCTCGACGATGCTGCTGTTTTTTTATTATCGGTCGGAAGATGAGGGGAAAGTAGTAAAAGGGTGTAATTAGCTTTTAGAAGTCCCCATCTGCCGGGTCACCGCCGGCCGAACTCCGCCGCATGGCGTTCAATCACTTCCACCGCGCGGGCCGTGCCGTCTTCGGCGCGGATGGCCCGGCCGACCGCGGCGGCCCGCGCGCGGATGCCGCGGTCGTGAACGGCGGCGGATATGGCGCTCGCCAGGGATTCGGCCGTCATGCCCTTCGCGGTCGTCGTCCGCGGACCGGCGCCCATTTGCGCCACCCGTTTCGCCCAGGCGTGTTGATCGCCCGCAAAAGGGGCGACGATGCTGGGCACGCCGGATCGCAGGCCGGCACCCGTGGTGCCCGCACCGCCGTGATGCACGACCGCCGCCATCCGCGGGAACAGCCAGCTGTGCGGAACATCATCGACGAACACCGCGTCCGCCGAGGTTTCCAGGCGGGCGATTCCGCCCCATCCCGTGGAGATCACACCCCGCTGCCCGGAGAGTTCCAATGCGCGCAATGCCATGCGTCCCCGCCGCTCCGGTTCCTTGTCGCTCATGCTGCCGAATCCGATGTACACCGGCGGGGGTCCGCTCTCGAGGAAGCGCGCCAGCGAAGCGTCCGGGCTCCAATCCGGCCGGGCTTCGAGGAACCAATAGCCCGTGACGTGGTGGACGTCTTCCCAGTCCGGCGGTTTGGGAACCACCAGCGGGCTGTAGGCGAACAGCCAGGGCGTCCGCAGCTTCCGGCGGGAATCGAGCATCTCCCGCATCGAACGCCACGGGGGAAGCCCAAATCGCTCGGCGCGCCAGCGGTTGAACGACCCGCCGAGGAACGGCCAGGCGATGCGCAGGAACAACTCATGCGTCAGGCGGTTGATCCCGCCGCCCAGGGACGGCTGGAACGGCAGGAAGAACGCGGGGAAGGCGCGGGTGGGCGGATACATCGGCTGGGCGGACACATATGCCATCGGGATGGCTCGGCGGAAGGCGATATCCGCCCCGCCGCATTCGGTGATCGGCAGGATCAGGAAATCCGCATCCTGCGCCGCCCTCATCGCGTCATCCAATGCCCCGCCGACCAGCGTGTCCATCACGCGCCGGACCGTCCGCAGTTGACGCGGCAGGTTGCGGCTGTTTAACAGGGAGGTGATTTCCGGACTGCGGATGACGTTTTGCACGTCGAAGTGCATGATATGGACATCTACGCCGTACGACCGGATCCATCCGGCGAGATCGGGCGGGGCGACCAGCTTCGCAGAGTGGCCGGCGCGCTGCAGGCCCAGCGCCAGCGCCAATTGCGGCTGG
>JBJYXS010000339.1:0-2067 GCA_046260075.1 Anaerolineales bacterium
CAAAACGGTAGGTGTTTTTTCCCCCAGGACGAGCCCGATATTGTGCAGACTATGGAAAGCGACGGCAGACAGATAGCCTCCCGCCGCCCAGAGAACCGCCCGCCGGGTATTGCGGGCGTACTTGGCGAAGGCCAATCCCAACCCGGAAAAGGACGTGAACATTGCGTGCATCGAACCGAACACCATCGTCCGCAGAAAAATCAGAAGGGCCAGGTCGCCGATGGTTCCGCTGGATAAGAAGGACATCATGTTCTCGGTCGCGGCGAAGCCGAACCCCACCATCGCGCCGTAAATAATACCGTCCAGCGGGCCGTCGATCTCCCGTTGCGCAATCCAAAACACACCCGCCAATCCAAGCAGTTTCACCCCTTCTTCCACCAGCGGCGCCACCACGCCCAGGTTGAAAAACGAAAGGCCGCCCGGCGTTGTCGCGCCGTTGTATCCGGAAAGCAGGCCCAGGATCAATTCCGTGGCACCCGAGACGACCACAGCCGGCGCAACGCCCCATAGGAAAGAGATCACCAACAGATGGACCGGTTCCTTCTCGTACCGGTCGAACCACCAGACCATGACCGCCCAGCACATCATGGGCAGCAAGCCGGAAAAAACAGCCAGGAGAATCGGAAACAGGAGTTCCAACAATGCGTTCCGTGTACCGCTAGAGATACGATTTCAGGTTATGGGATACCGCATAAGCCGCCGCCTCGGTGCGGTTGGAGACGTTCAGCTTGGCCAGGATGGAAGAGACATAATTCCGCACCGTGCCTTCGCCGAGGAACAGGGCTTCGGAGATCTCGCGGTTGGTCTTCCCCTCCGCCACCAACTGGAGCACGTGCATTTCCTGCTGGGTCAACCCGGCGAAGGTGGAAGCTTCCTCTTCCTGGGCGATCTTGCGCATTTCCGCGAACACCCGCTTGGTCACCGCGGGATCCAACAAGGCTTCCCCGCGCCCGACCCGTTCAATGGCCCGGACCAACTCCTGGCCGCCGATCTGCTTCAGCAGATACCCGGAGGCGCCGGCACGGATGGCGGAAAACAACATATCATCCTCGGCGTACGACGTCAGCATGATCACCTTGATATCCGGATTTTCCTGTATGATCTCCTGACAGGCTTCGATCCCGGACACACCGGGGAGACGGATATCCATCAGGATCACGTCCGGAGTCAGCTGTTGCGCCTTCTCCACGGCTTCCATTGCATTGCCGGCTTCCGCCACCACTTCGAATCCCTGATGCCGTTCCAGCAGGGATTTCAATCCCAGCCGAACCACTTCGTGATCATCGACCAACATGATTCTCTGGGTGCTCATCGTGCCATATCCGGAAAGTTGCCGTCCGCCTCGTGGTATGGGATGCTCCGTCTGTCGAACAAGGATAATTCAATGCCCTGTGATTGACAAGCCCACATCCTCTTGATACACTCGCGATCGAACGCTCAATGGGCCGCATCGATGAAACACGACCGCTCTGCATTGGAAGATCTCGAAGAACGCTCCCTGGCGCCCTATGCTTCGCTGAGTAAACAATCCCGAGGCAGAGCCCATTCCGAACGCGAACCGGATGACCGGACCCGCTTCCAGCGGGACCGCGACCGGATCCTCCACACCACGGCTTTCCGCAGGCTGGAGCATAAGACACAGGTATTCATCACCTACGAGGGGGATTACTATCGCACGCGGCTGACCCATACCTTGGAAGTCTCGCAGATCGGACGGTCGCTGGCGCGGTCACTGGGCGCCAACGAGGATCTGGTGGAGGCCGTCTGCCTGGCTCACGACCTGGGCCATCCGCCGTTCGGCCATTCGGGAGAAACGGCCCTCTCCCGCCTGATGGAAGGACACGGAGGCTTCGATCACAACCGTCAATCCCTGCGGATCGTGACGATCCTGGAGCGTAGGTATCCGGACTTTCCCGGATTGAACCTCACCTGGGAGACCCGGGAGGGAATCGTAAAACATGAGACCGCGTTCGACATACCGGATATGTCGGAATTCAGTCCGGAGGAACGCGGCAGCCTGGAAGCCCAGATCGCCAACGTCGCCGACGAATGCGCCTATACCTCGCA
>JBJYXS010000340.1:0-4401 GCA_046260075.1 Anaerolineales bacterium
GGCCGAACGCGCGCTGGAAGCCTTCCCCGGCGATTGGTCCGGGAATCCCGGCTAGACTGATGTCATGAAGGGGGTGACGGAGATACTTGCGTACGGTACCGCAGTGGTCATGGAAAAAGAGTAGGTGCCCGTTTCCCCAGCCGAACGGCGGGGAGGTAGCGGATGTTATCGGATGAATCCAAACGGCGTTTGTTGGATATCGCCCGGGAAGCCATCACCGGAGAATCGAAGGGCGAAGCGGCCCGGCCGACGGATCTTTCCGCCCTGCCGGATGAACTGCGGGCGCCGGGCGCGTGTTTTGTCACCCTCACCTACAACAACACACTGCGCGGTTGCATCGGCAGCCTGGAAGCCCGGCAGCCGTTGGCGGCGGATGTGGCCGAACACGCCGGCGATGCCGCCTTCCGGGATTACCGCTTCCCGCCGCTGACCGAAGAGGAACTCGCGGGATTGCACGTCGAAATATCCGTCCTCAGCACTCCCCAACCGTTGGCTTACGAAAATCCGGAAGAACTGCCCGGCATGCTGAAACCCGGCATAGACGGTGTCGTCCTCTCGCGCGGATTGCGCCGGGCGACGTTTCTGCCCCAGGTCTGGGAAAAAGTCCCCGACCCGAACGCCTTCCTCGACATGCTGTGCGAGAAAATGGGATTCGATTACGATCTATGGCGCCGTGAAAAACTCGACGTGGCGGTGTATCACGTGGAGAGTTTCGAGGGCTAGTTTCCGACGATGGACCACGGCCCATAGCCGAGTATTGCTGTTGATCGATTTCTCCGACCCCACCAATAAAAAACGGCCGTATTTCCACTGAGATCACATATGCGGACTTCCCAAGTCCATGGGAATCGACGGGCTGTCATCCCGGACCACGTGCAGGCGGACCCCATTGGGCACCGACCAACGTCCATCGGCCGTGGTCCGACATCGGTTGACGCTTGATTGCTTCCGGGAAGAACTCAATACTTGGCGAACGTCTCGTGCCGGGCTCCGCACACCGGGCAAACGTCCGGCGGTTCGCCTTCCATCGTATAACCGCATACGGGGCAGACATAATATTCGACCGAATGGATGTCCTTGCCGGACGACAGATCCTCGGCCGCCTTGCGGTAGAGGGCGAGATGGACCTTCTCCGCCTGGAGAGCATTGTCCATCGCCCGCATGGCCCTCTTTTCCGCCTGCTTTTCGGCGATCGCGATGTAGGCGGGATACATTTCCCCGATTTCGAACTCCTCACCGCCGGCGGCGACGGACAGGTTCGACGCCGTATCCTGGATTCCGTTCATCGTCCGGAGGTGGTTGCCGGCGTGAATTTTTTCCGACGCCGCCGCCGCTTCGAACAAACGGGCGGTGTTTTCCAACCCTTCCTTTTTTGCCTGTTCGGCAAACATCGTGTAGCGGATAAACGCCTGGCTTTCGCCGGAAAAGGAATTCTGCAGGTTGCCATAGGTGATTTTTTTCATGGAATTCTCCTCTCATCGACCGATTCTCCGCCCTTCATTGCACTTCCCAAACACCGATTGTACAATACTTTCAGGTCGTCATGGCGCAGAAAGTACCCCTTGTGCTTTCCATCCTGTTGCTGTTGACCTCGTTCCGTTCCCGGCTGATCCGGATCCAATGGTCACCGGACGGTTGGCGGCAGGCGTCGAGCCCAACAACAGCCCGCCCATGGCATCCCCTTCTCGAATCCGACCTGGACTCCGACGGGTTCTCCGAAGAGATCATCCTCCAAGGCGGCAGCCTGACCGTAGCCGGCCGCGACGGGATTCTCTGGAACAGCCCGGAGACGTGGTCGGTCCGCGCCGCACAAATGGCGGATCTCAACCGGGACGGCCGGAACGAGGTCGTGCTGCTTGTCTGGCGTCCGTTTGAGCCGTGGCCGGTCGACGCCTGGTTGCCGCACGGCGGGCGGATTGCGGAGTTTCACGATTCAGAGTATCAATCATGCCATCTGATACTCTGGGGGTGGGCAGGGGGCCGGTACCGTGAACTGTGGGCGGGTTCGGCGCTGGCCGAACCGCTGGTTTCTTTTTATTCAGCGGATTGGAACGGTGACGGCTTTCAGGAACTGCTGACCGTGGAAACCGGCTACGACCGGTATCCGCAAGCCACGGCGATGTCGTTGTGGACATGGAATGGTTTCGGTTTTTCCCACATCGACCGGCTGACCACGGAGATCGGGGGCTTCCGGTTCTTGGTCGATGCGGAGTCCATGCCCAGCATCCTTATCGACACATGGATCCGTCCCCCCGATCCAAGGAGATGACACCATGAATCGGAAAGCGATTTCCACCGGCGCATGCATTTTGATATTTATGGGCACCACATTGGCGTGCCAACTGCTGCCCGTCTCGCCCGCGATGGAGACGGCGACCGCCCAACCCCCGGCGCAACCTTCGGTAACGCCGCCGTCCGGCGCGCACCTGGGGGCTTTCGCCGAATATCCTTCGATCCCCGTCAACCTGCCCGCCGCTTTCTCGGGCGGGTATGCGCTCCCGGTCGACCTGGCCCAAGTGGACGGCACCGACGCCTACACCCTCAGCGCCGCCCAGAGCGGCGGACTATCGGAACACGGGTTCGTAGTCCTTCCGCCCGAGGCGGGTAAGTACAGGGAGTTCTACCAAATATACGAAACCACCCGATACATCGAGACGCCGGTGTTCGCCACAACCGACGCCGTCTTCCACGTATATCACCTGATCTTCGACAAAATGCTGCGCGACCTGGAGCGGGATTACTTCATCGCCTCGCTGCAAACCCTTACCGGTACGATGATCTCCGCATCCCATCAGCAATACCTCCAGGCTCAGGGAACCGCCCTGGAAGAGCCGGCCCGCCGGAACGTCGCCTTCTTCGCCGTCGCCGGCCAATTGCTGGGCCTTTCCGAACCCGTTCCCGACGAGGCCGCCGACCTGACGGCGGCGGAAACGGCGCTGATCTTGGCGCATGCCGGCCCGGAGATTTCACCCATCTGGGATCGGCCGGATCTTCCGGAAGATAAAAAGCTGATCGAGGATTACAGCCAGTACATCCCCCGCGGCCACTACACCCGCAGCGAGGAATTGGAGCGGTATTTCCGGGCGATGATGTGGTACGGACGCATGACCTTCCGCCTCCGCGATACCTTCGAAACCCAACGAGCGCTGCTGGCCACTCAGGCGCTGCGGACCGCCGCCGCCCCGGACGGCACGCCCGCCTCCACTCTTTGGCAGAATATCTACGAACCGACGGTCTTCATCGTGGGCAAGGCGGACGACCTTTCCTACACCGAGTACGGCGCGCTTTCGGATTCCGTGTTCGGCGCCGGTGCGCCGATCTCCGCCTTTGCGGACGAAGGAAAAATCGCCGAATTCCTCGAGGCGGCCAAATCGCTTCCGGCCCCCCAAGTCAACTCGATGTGGGTGTGGATCTGGGAAGACAAGACCGACGCCACCAAAGGCTTCCGCCTGATGGGGCAACGGTTCACGCTCGACGAGTACGTGTTCGGCCAGATGATCTGGCGCAACGTGGGCACCCTGACGAATCCGCGCGGACTGCCCAAGGCGCTGGATTTCTTCGCGGCGCTGGGATCGGAAGAAGCCCTGGACCTGCTGCGCGGCATGGGGGAAGACTCGTACGAAAACTTTAATGCGCAGATGACCAAGGTGCGCGGCGAAATCGCCGCCCTGCAGACCGACACTTGGACCGAAAATCTGTATTACGCCTGGCTGTATACCTTTCAGCCGTTGCTTTCCCTCAAGGACGGCCGATACCCGGCTTTCATGCAAAGCTCGGCCTGGGTGCGGAAGGACCTGCACACGGCGCTGGGTTCCTGGACGGAGTTGAAACACGACACCATCCTCTACGCCAAGCAGGTCATGGCGGAGATGGGCGGCGGCGGACCTCCCGAACCGCCGCACGGCTACGTCGAGCCGAATCCGGAGGCCTATGCACGGCTGCGCGCGTTGGCGATGATGACCCGGTCCGGGCTGGCCAGCCGGAGCCTGCTTTCGGAAACGACGGATGGCAACCTCGGCAACCTGATCGAATTGCTGGAACTGCTGCAAACCGTCTCCGAAAAGGAGCTCGCCGGCCAAGAAATCACCAATGAGGAATACTGGCAAATTGAGTATTTCGGAGGCGCCCTGGAAGCGCTCACCATCGCCGCCGCCGACCGCGACGAAGAGGATTACAGCTACAAGGATCTTTCGGATCAGAAGGCGGCTTTGGTTGCGGATGTGGCCACCGGGTTGGACGGCAACGGCCAGCTGGCCGTGTTGGAGGAAGCGATCGGCGAACCCGCCATTATCCTTGTGATCCTCCCGGATACGCCGTGGCGGATCGGGATCGGCGCCGTCTTCACGTATTACGAATTCACCGTCCCGCCCGACCAGCGGATGACCGACGAAACCTGGCAGG
>JBJYXS010000341.1:0-7586 GCA_046260075.1 Anaerolineales bacterium
CGAAGATCCCCTCTTCCAGGGCGCGGGTTAGAAATGTGTTGTCCACGCCGAAGAATACATCCGCCAAGGGAGCCTGTTTGGTCAGGATGGCCTTGTTCAGGGCCGCACCGGCATCGCCGCTCTCCAGGACAACCACCTTCACGCCGGCGGATTCTTCGAACGCGCGAAGGACGGATTCGCTGACGGCGAAGGAATCGTGCGTCATCAGGATGACGGTACGGTCCGAATCCGCCCGACGGCAGCCCGCACCGAACAGCAGTAGCCCGACCGCCGCCAAGCCGAAGGCTGCGATCCGTATTCCCCCGATCCGTTTTCGGTTCAAGCGAATGATCGTAGATGGATGCATATCAACACCCCTTTCTTCGCGGACACAACCGCCGTATCGGTCAGCATGCGGTTGCTCACCCCGCGTGTTTTATACGGAAGAAGATCCTCCCCACGCAACGGATATTTCAACCCCTCGGTGACCACCCCTCGGGCGGGCACGCCGAACGGCAATAGCGAGACGATGTCGCCCGGATTACCCTGCACGACGGTCTTGTTGCCAACCCGAATCGCCTCCTCGCGTCCGTCGTCGATCCGAACATCGCAAGCGGCCAACGCCGGATCGGCCAGCAGCGAGAGATTGGCCAGCGTTTGATCGGTCCTGCCACCCAAACCGGCGAGGATCCGGATGCATGTGAATCCCTCCCGCACGGCGAAGGCAATCGCCAATTCCAGATCGTTCTCGTCTTTTTCGGCGGGAAAGGACTGGATCCGGACCCCCGACCGGCGGAGCGATTCGCGCTCCGGCTCGGTAATCGAATCAAGATCGCCGATCAACACATCCGGCGTGCATCCGCACGCCAAGGCGTGCCGGTGCCCGCCGTCGGCGGCGATCCGGAAGTCGCCCTCCCGTAACAGCCGCCGGGCGGCCTCCGGGTCGGGAAGCGTTCCATTTGCGAAGATCACAGCGCGTCGTCCGGCCATAATGAAAAAACCCTCCGCCGGGGAGGGTGAGGTCTCACGTCACTGTCCCTCCGCCGGCATTACCCGGAGCAGGTTCTGCGGGTCGAAGGCTGCGCGCCTTCCTCTCAGCCCAAATACGGGCTCCCCGTTGATATATGTGCATTCTACAGGAGGGTCACCGCCCCGTCAACATCCGCCGTTCGCATACGTCCGGGAATGTTTTTCACCGGTCATGTGATCCGGCCCGATACCCCGGAAGGAAATGGAAATCGGAGAGATGTCTTTTTCTCCGAACCCATCAGGCTTCCATTAATTCCCAATCCGGGATCACATCCATGTCCAGCGGCGATCGCAAGCCGGCCGCGAACCGGAAATATCCGGCCGCCGCGACCATCGCGGCATTGTCGGTGCATAACGCGATCTCCGGGACGCGCACCGGGCACGGCGCGGTCTTCTGCAGTGAATCCCGCAGCGTCCGGTTGGCCGACACCCCGCCCGCCACCAGAATTTCCTTGGCGGCAACTTCCCGCGCCGCGCGGACGGTTTTCTGCGTCAACACATCCACCACAGCCGCCTGAAAGGATGCGGCCAATGCGGGTACGGGCAGGCCCGGTTCCGGCTCGTCTATTCCCGCCGCCAAATCCGGTTGCTGCCGTCGGACTTCCCGCAAGACAGCGGTCTTGAGCCCGCTGAACGAGAAATCCCACGTATCCTCCAACCAGGCGCGTGGAAAGCGTACGGCATCGGGATCCCCATCCCGGGCGGCCGCTTCGATCGCCGGACCGCCGGGATACGGAAGGCCCAGCAAACGCGCCACTTTATCAAAAGCCTCACCCGCCGCATCGTCCAGCGTTCCACCCAACCGGCGGTATTGGCCGTGTCCGCTCATCAGATACAAGTCGGTATGGCCGCCGGAGACGATCAGGCACAGGGCGGGGAACGACTCCTCCTCATTGCGCTCGAGCCACAGGGAATAAATGTGCGCCTCAAGATGGTGGATGCCCAGCAGCGGCAGATTCGCGGCCAGAGCCAAGCCTTTGGCGGCGTTCACCCCCACCACCAAGGATCCGGCCAATCCCGGCCCGCGCGTCACCGCAACAGCGTCCAATTCCTCCACGCTCAAGTGCGCTTCTTCCAAAGCATGCCGTATGGTGGGTTCGATGGTTTCCACGTGGCTGCGCGAAGCCATCTCCGGAAAAACCCCGCCATACCGCGCATGCAATTCCGATTGCGAGAGCAGCACATTGGAGATGATCCGCGTGCCGTTGCCGACGACGGCGGCGCCCGTATCGTCGCACGATGTCTCAATGCCGAGGATGCGGATTTCCGGCCGAGGGGTTTGGGATGGGGTCATGGCGCCTTCTTTTTCTGACGGCCTGCCGGTTTCGACCGGCGGGAACGCCTGCTTGCGGTTTTCCTTTTCACCGAAGCGGTCCGCCGCTTCGCGCCGCCGCGCATTGGAAGGACTAAGTCGTGCGGATACGGAGCAACCACCTCGACCGATCCATCCGGGCGGACCCAAACCGTATTCTCCAATCGGATTCCCATTCCACGGTCCGGATAGTACAAGCCGGGTTCAATGGTGAACACGGCGCCGGGCTGCAGCACGTCGCGGTTGGATTCCAAAGCGGAGAACGACGGCGATTCGTGCACATTCAATCCCAGCCCGTGGCCGACGAGATGCACATACCCGTTTTCCGTCCGCGGATCGCTGCAGATGGTGGGATGCCCCATCGCTTCCATCGTCCGGCAGACCGCCGGCTGCACTTCCCGGGCCGGCAATCCCGCATGGACCATCCGCTCGGCTTCGGTATAGGCCTTGAGAACCTGTTCGTGTAAATGAGCCACATCCTCCGGGGCGTACTCCAGGCACCAGGTGCGGGTAATATCGTAGAAATACCCGCCGCCCATTTCGCAGGGAAAGAGGTCGAACACGATCGGGCAGCCCGTCCGCAGCTCTTGCGAGTCGGTCCCCGTCGAATGGGGAATCGCCCCATCGCGCCCCTGGGCGAAGATGATCCCTTCGGGGGCCTCCGCCCCGTGCTCGGCAAGGGATTTGCGAATGAACGCCTTCGCGTCGCCGATTGTCACCCGCCGGTCCGATTTGCCGATCAGGAAGCCATCGCGGACGGGATGGGTGGTCAGGAACTCGGCCGTCTCGCCGATCACCGCCGTCGCGACGGATCCGATCGACCGGATGTGTTCGATTTCCTCCGATGACTTGGTCGATCGGGCTTGCACCAGGACGGATGTCCGGCCCTCGCCCACCAATTGGATGTCCGGCGCATGGGCCGGCAGTTCGGCCAGCAGAGCGTAGGCGGAGGAAAGCTCCACGGTTCCGCCCACTCCGATCCGTCCGCTGACCCCCATCTCCCGGAAGATGCGCGACATGCAAATCGCACCGGCTTTGGTCGCATCCCCGCCCGTTTCCCGGAGGATCTCCTCCATGCCGATGTCGCTGAGGTTCCGGCAGCGCAGGCCGGTTCGGGCCGCTTCCTCCCGCTCCATAGGAAAATGGAACAGGACCGGCGGTTCGCCGCGCCGCTTGATCAGATCCGCCCGGGTGATATTGGCGATTCCCGTGAAATACACCAGGGCCGGATTGTGGTTCGCCGGACCGGAGATCCATAGGGCATCCAAACCGCTCTCTTCCATCAGACGATCCAGGTCCTTTTTCATGGTGTACTCCGTTTAATCCGCATTAATAACCTTGCATTTCCCCCATCCATCCCGGTTTCCTACGTTAAGGATTATAGCAGCGGAGCGTTTTCCCCGGGGCTGGAAAAGGCCGGTTTTCATCGGAGAAAGTCCATTCCCGGTCATCATCCATGGTATTATGGAGGTCGCAATCAACATGAACACACTACAGAAGATCACCATCATAGAAGGGCCTCCGCCGGTCTTTGAAGATCCGGGCGCGGCTTGGCCCGCCAGCCTGGGCGACAGCGCCCGGCCCTATCGTTCGGCCCTGACCCGGATGCGGACCTTTAACGGGCCGGCACTGGTCGAACGGTGTTATCACGCCTGGAAAAAGCGCGAACCGATCGTCCTGGAATTCCGCGCCCCCGACGGGCGAGTCGCCCAGGCTCCCATCCAGGCCGCCCGCTACGTCCCCACCGCGGAGGGTCAATTGCTGATGCTGTGGGTGCGTTTGGATCCGGAAGAAGTGGAAACCGAACGGGATTAGGGAGCAACCGGGAGGACAAGAGGATTGACAACCTACCATTCATCGCCGCAGGAGATCGACGCTGCGAAGTATCCGGAGTTGCGGAAATGGGTGGTCGGCAGCCTTTCCGCCCATCGCAAGCCCAACGACATCATCTATCAATTGTGCCAGCGGACGGGTTGGAATTGGGATCAAGCGAAATCCTTCGTTGACCAAATATCCGAGTTCGACCGCAAGGAAGTCCACCGGCGCCGGATGCCGCTGCTCCTGGGAATCGGCCTGTTTATGCTGGCCGGCGGCATGTTTTTCTTCATCCCCTCGTTCATCGAGTTGATCGACATCCTCTCGATGATCGATCCTCCCCTGGACCTGAATAAAATTCTCGAAATGGTTCTCATGGCCCGTTCCGGGTACCTTCTGGCCGTCCGTTTGGTGACGGGAATGGCCATGGTCGTCGGCGGCGGGTGGGGGATTTGGAGCGCCGTACAGTCCGCGGTCACCGGCGAGGGGGAGGACCTCATGAAACAAGACGCTTCCCGCTGATCCCGGGGAACGATATACTTATGCCGGACGGGGTATCTGCGGCGCAGGGTATCGCGGCTATTCCCCGGCGCGAAGCACATTGATCCAGATAAAACCTTTGAGGAGGGAATCCATGAACACCAAATCCATGCTGTTGGCCGGAGGGCTTGCCGGGGTGGTAATGGGATTGATCGCATCCCTGCCGTTCGTCGGCATCATCAGTTCATGTTGTTGTCTTTGGGCAGGGCTGTGGGGATGCGGCGTCCTCGCGGTGTGGATCTACCGCTTGAGTGAAAAGACCCAGCCACGGTTGACAATCGGCCAGGGCGTCCTGCTCGGGTTGATCGCCGGCGCTGTGGGCGCGGTGATCGGATCGATCCTGGGCGCGCTATTCAACATGGTCTCCGCCGGCGTCGAAACCGCTTCCATCATGAGCTACATGGATCAAGTCCCTGGCATGAGCGATTCGTTGGATCCATCGCAACGCCAGATCATCAATCAAATAATGTCGACGTCCGGCAACATCCTGTTCAACACAATCTGCAATTTCATTAGATATCCGCTGTTCGGTATGGCCGGCGGCCTGATCGGAGCCGGCTTGATCTGGAAGAAATAGCCGTCCCGTTGAGAAATTCGCCAACAGAATCCTGCGGCCGGATGGCGTGACGCCATCCGGCCGTTTTTCATCGTCCAATTGTGACCACCCGATGTGCGGACCGCCGGCTACAGGCTGCGGTGCCGCACCAACAGGTAAGCCAGCAGCCCGGCGGCGTTCGCCACCAGCACAAACATCCCCCACAGCCAGGCCGAGCGTCCCAAGCCGCCGGCGCGCGCATCAATGACCGTCCACAGCGGCAACCCCAGCCAGTACAGGGCGAAACCGACTGATCCGAGTATCAGGAAGAGGATATCGCTTACACCGGGAGTCGTATCCACCGCCTCGAACGTCACCCCGACGAAGGCTGCTGCTTCGCCGTCCGGTCCGGGGAGGACCCGCACCATGTGGCCGTAGATGTCGTTGTGCTCTCCCTCCCGCCGCAGCGCCATCGCCAAACGCAGTTCCAATTCCGTAACCGGATCCAGCCGCCCCGGTTCGACCGCGAATATCAAGTCCTCTTCATATTTCGACAGGTAATAGATGTTTTCCCCCGTTTGCGCCGGGCCGTTCCGGGTAAGGAGGATGTCACCATTGGGATCCACCACCCATACCCAGACGATTAACTCCTCCTCACGAAGCCGCTCGACGGCCTCCACAAGCTCCTGCGAATCCGCGGATTCCACCTCGGCGGGAAGTATGGCGTCCATCAATTCCCCGACGGATTGCCTGCGCGCCATCTCTTCGGATATGATTCCTGCCCCGGCGCGGTTGAAGCCGAGACCGACGGAGAAGCCGACCATCATGCAGAGAAAAGCCGCCAGACCCGACACGGCGACGACCAACACCACATTACGTTTCGGCATGGAGAACCCCTCCTCTCATATGGCGAACCACAACCCATGCGGCAAACGGCGCCAGCAGGATGTTCAGCGCCGGGAGTACTACGGCCCAAAGCCGCAGATCCATCCGCCCCGCGGGAAGGAATGTCAATACGATCAGCAGCAAAACCCCGGCGGTTGAACACACAGCCGCAACCAATGGAAGATCCACTTTGGGGCGGGCTCCAGCCCGCCGGGAACGGGCCGCCAGACTTTCGGGCAGGCCGGCGGGCAGCGGCGGGGCATCCGGACGGCAGGCAGCCTTTACGATCCGCTGCAGGTTGCGTTCTTCGGCCGCCCACGGCTCGATCCGATCATTCATAATCCACCTCCCGTAATTGATCGCGCAGCGCCGCCCGCGCCCGCGAAAGGAGCGATTCCGTGGCTTTGTAGGAACGGCCCAGCCGCTGGGCCAGATCTCCCACGCCGGTTCCGTCGGCATACCGCGCGATCAGCATCCGGCCGTATTCCGGCGGGAGATTCCCCATCGCCCGCACTATCCTTGCCCGCACCTCGGCCCGTTCGAGCAGTTGCTCCGGAAGTTCCTCACGGTCCATCCGATCCCAGCAGTCGGAAGAAAGGACCTTTTCGGACGGCAATTCCGCCATGCGACCGCGTCGCCGGATTTCATCGGCCGCCTTGCGGCGGGCAATGGCGCACAGCCAACCAAACAGCGGAGCATCCCCCCGGAAGGTGTGAATCGCTTCGGCCGCCGCCAGCAGCGATTCCTGCCGAATATCCTCCGCCAGTGAGTGTTCACCGCCCGAAAGGTGGAAGGCGTATCGGTAGAGCGGATCGCCGAACCGGTTGCACAGCTCGGACCATGCTCCGGCGTCTCCCCGGCGCAATCCGGCGATCAAATCGCCTTCGGCGGTTGATATAACGTTCACTGGATTGTCCTTCCCGGGGTTAAGTCGCGGAGGCAGGCGGATTCCTTCGCGAGAGGAAAAAATGGAAGGCCCGCCTTCGGGCCGGTTCCAGTCCGGACCGGTTCCCGGACGCGGGGGAGACGGGAGGTTACTCCTCGGCGAATGTACCGCCGTGGATTTCGCGATCCTGGAGCACGCGTTGCGCATCGAACGTAAGGATGACCTCTACCGGTTGAAAACAGCGCCCGTTGCCCTGCAGCACTTTGCGGCAGGAATAGGATTGCGGAGTTCCCGATGCACCGTACTCCACGCTTAAATCATTCGCTAAATTGACTCGCGCCGTCAGGATCTCTCCGCAGCGGCTGCATTTCACTTTTATGATGAAGGGCGACAACCGACCGCCGCCGGTGAATGCTTTCAGGATATTCTGTAAAAAACCCATCTGAAAATCCTCCCGGTGTCACGCCAAGAATGCCCGTGCCGCGCGCCGTTCACCATGGCCGGATTTTACTCTTTTACCGATGCATACCGGACGCCGTTCTTTCCCGTTCGCTTCACCTGGTACATCAGATCGTCCGCTTTGCGGATGATATCATCCGCCGTAC
>JBJYXS010000342.1:0-4368 GCA_046260075.1 Anaerolineales bacterium
CACGTCTTTCACACTTCTGCCCATTTCATGAATGAGCCGTTGTTTTTGCTTCTCTTCCTCCCGTCCCTTTTCCTCCCTTTCCCTCCTTGCGCCACGTAATACCTCGATTAGGTAGAAAGTGAGAAAAGCTCCGATCATCTCCGTTCCGAAGTTCTGCAAGAAACTGTCCGCCCAGGCCCATAGGTTCACCGTGCCGCTTTGAAAGTGTGCGCCGAGGGAAAAAATAACAACAGCAGTAGCCATTCCGGCCAAAAATAGCATAACGTCCCAATCGCTGATGTTTCTCAGACGGTGATTAATTTTCGACAACATGTCTTTTCTCCTATTTACTGTATTCATTGGTCTGTGACTGACCTTAGGACTATATTCTACTTGAACAACGTAAATCAAGTAATATGATTAAGATGTAAAAACCGTCTGATGATCCTCAGAGCCATCCATGAACTATATACAACCCTTGTAGCAAACTCGTAGGAAATTATTCGGCAGGGTTAGCTCCTGCGGTCTTACAGGAGCAAGTTATCCCGAGTGAAACGAGGGATCGAGTCAGAGCATCCGGCCTTTGGTGTGGAGTGATCGGGGCGAAGGCCTTGACGAATCAATGTATACTGAGACCCTGGTTTACCACAGACGTCCAGTCCCTAGATGCCGTCCGTGTGAGAGTTCACTCCGCTGAACGCGGGATGTTGAACATGAAGAATGCCGCGGTCGGCATAGAATTGAAACCGTAATTCATGAAGACCACGGCCCATTATCCGCCCGAGGCGGATGAGATCAGCGCCTCCGGGCTGACGCCCAAACCGTGCCGGGTGGTTTCAGCGCCGCGGGTGAAGGAATGCTATGCCCACTACGAGTGCGTTCCGGATTGGCACCAGCCGGTGGAGATGGAGACGCCGGTGAACACGTTGGTGATGGGCAGCGTGGTGAACGCCGCAGTGGAGGAGGAGTACCTGTTGCCGGAGGTCAGGGCTTCATTCGCCAAAAGGGCCATCCCTTACCACTTTTCCGAATTCTACAGTCACCCGGAAAAGAAATGTTCGGGGGGCGAGGAATCCGGGTTCTGTCAATTGGATGTCGAAGGGTTCGACTTCGCGGGATAGGGGGCGGCCCCCGCTTCAAAGACAGAGTGCTTCCAAAGGACGGAAGCACTCTGTTTCGCGAGGGCAGGTCTCCATTCCGTGAGTGTCTCCGATAAAAAAGTAGATCGGGCGCATTCAATCCGGATAAGCTCCGGGTGGAAGTTTACGAAGTGTGCGCTTCGGGGAACCGATGTATACTGGGAGCCTATTTCGGCACGGCCGGCCAAACGGGTGAGCGCTATCCGTTGGGCGCACTCGGAACGGGAACGCCCAATATTGGAATCAATGAATATCGAAGTGCAAGGAGAACTCATTGCTGATTGAAACGGGAACGCTGACCCGCCAATCGTTGGCGGGGCAAGTTGCTGTGGTGACGGGAGCGGGTGGAGGTATCGGTTTCGAGGCCGCCCGCGCACTGGTGTGGCTCGGGGCACACGTAGTCATCGCTGAGATCGATCGATCCGCCGGCAGAGAGGCGGCGGCGCGTCTGGCCAAAGAATCGGGTTCGGACATGGTGACGTTTGTCCACACGGACGTGGGTGACCAGCGCAGTGTCGGTAATCTGTCGCGCCGGATCTTGCGCTCGCTGGGCAAGGTGGATATTGTGCTCAACAATGCCACTATTGCTCCGTTGGGAGCGGTCAAGGACGTCGCCATCCGGGACTGGGATGCCAGTTACCGGGTCAATCTGAGGGGGCCGGTCCTGCTGGCGCAGGCGTTCCTGCCCGGGATGCTGGCGCGCCATTACGGCGTCTTTGTGTGCGTCTCATCGTATGCGCTCGCATATGTGGGAGCTTACGAAATCCTCAAGAAAACGCAGGTGGAACTGGCCAATACACTGGATGCCGAATTGGAAGGGACGGGCATCATCACGTTCACCATCGGCCCCGGGATGGTGCAAACGGAAACAGCCAAAACCGCCATCGAGGAATTGGCTCCCAAGTACGGGAAGACGGTTACCGAGTTCTACGAGACGGTCCAACAGCATATCATCTCCGTAGAAGCCGCAGGAGCGGGCTTCGCCGCGGCGATCGCTCTCGCGGAACGTTACCGCGGTCAGGAAATAGGCTCCATCATGGCGCTGCAGGATGCGGGCATTGAAGTGCCGAAAGAGGAAACCGAGGTGAAACGGGTCGCGCTGACCGGAGAGGATTTGGAACAGGCGCTGACTCTTTGCCGGAAGATCCGCGCCGCTCTGGTGGAGCAGTCGGAGAGTTGGAAGAAACGCTCTCTATTCGAGGCGCAATGGATCATTCGGGATTTCAAGAAACATGCCGGCATGCCCGTCGAACAGTGGCTGGAAATCCTGGAGAGGTTGGAGCGTTATGCAAAGGCGAAGGATCCCGCGGGGTTGGCGCAAACTCCTGCTCCCATTGGAGCACTGGTGAGTTATTATGTCCATCTGCAGGAACTGGCGAAGATGTCCATAAAGGACTCGGTGCAACTTGAGGAACAATTGCAGATAGTGCAAGGATGGCAGGAGGAAGCAGCGAATCTTCATGAACTTCTGGGGAAGTAGAAAGGCATGAATGTTTGGTTGGGAATGCGCATAACACCGCTTGCGGCAGACGGTGGGTGCGCGCCGCTTTTATTGAGTGTTTTCGTGGTACAACTTCTTGTTTACTATCCCCGCCGCCGTATACATAGTGACCACGAAAAAGGAGAACGGGCTGCCCAATGCGCAGCTCAATGCTTGGGGACGGCCGGCGCGCCTGGCCCGCGCAAGCCGCCAACCATTTGAGCCAGGCTGCCCGGATTGCCGGTCCCGATTTTACGGCGATCCGGTCAAGGTTGGGCATGCCGTTTTGACCGGCGGCTGCGTATTCCGGTCATGGAGCGCAAGGATCACAAGAAGATTGTGTGGATTTTGTGACTACATATGGGTTTTGCTTGTTTGGGTAGTCGGTTTTGAACAGCGATATTTTCAGGAACCATATTTACGGTGCATAATACCGATGCCTGATCATCATCCACAGGAGACACAACCATGAAATACCGCAAATTGGGACACAGCGACCTGAGCATCTCCGTCATCGGCTTGGGCTGCATGGGAATGTCGGAGTTCTATGGTTCCGGCCGGGAGGCGGAGTCGATCGCCGTCATCCACCGGGCTATCGAACTGGGAGTCAATTTCATCGACACGGCGGACATGTACGGCCCCTGGAAAAACGAGATCCTGGTCGGCAAAGCGATCGCCGACCGGCGCGACAAGGTCGTGTTGGCCACCAAATTCGGCATTCTGCGCAACGAACAGCAGGAGTTCCTGGGCGTCAACGGCCGGCCCGAATATGTACGCTCAGCCTGTGACGCTTCCCTCAAACGGTTGGGGCTGGATTGCATCGACCTGTATTACCAGCACCGCGTCGATCCGGACGTTCCGATCGAGGAGACCGTCGGCGCCATGGCCGGACTGGTCCAGGCGGGCAAAGTGCGCTGCCTGGGGCTGTCGGAAGCGGGACCGGATGACATCCGAAGGGCGCATGCTGTCCATCCGATCAGCGCGCTGCAAACCGAATATTCCCTGTGGAGCCGGGAGCCGGAACGGGAGATTTTCGCCGTTGCCCGCGAGTTGGGGATCCGTTTCGTCGCCTACAGTCCGTTGGGACGGGGTTTTCTGACCGGCCGCATCAAGCGGTTCGAGGACCTGGCCGAGGATGACTGGCGCCGGACCAATCCGCGCTTTCAAGGCGGGAATTTCAACAAGAACCTGGTTCTGGTGGAACGAATTACAGAGATAGCCAAAGATAAGAATGTGACTCCGGCCCAGTTGGCCCTGGCTTGGATTTTGGCCCAGGGGGAGGATATCGCAACCATCCCGGGGACGAAACACCGCGCCTATTTGGAGGAAAACCTGGGCGCGCTGGATGTGACCCTGACCGCGGAGGATCTGGCCCGCATCGACGATGCGTTTCCGATGGATGCGGCGGTCGGAACGCGATATTAATCCACATTGGTATTCGCAAAACCTCATATTTGACCAGCCTGCGAGGAAAGTCGATCCCTCGTTTCACTCTGGACAGGGCCCGCTGCGTTACCTTTCCCGTCAAGGAACGGATCGGGGACATCCCGTGCGATCCCGATTTCTTGCACCCCCGCATCAGCTCGTATATAAAGGTACATTAATGGAACGAAAGGAAGAGGACAATGGCTTCATCTCATCCACCGGATTTGAAAAAAATGGCGGCAAACGATGATGTGAAGGGATTGATCGGAGCGCTGGCCTATCCGAAGGGAGGCAGCCTGCCGTCGGATGCCGCCAGGGTGCTGGGCCGAATCGGCGACCCGCGCG
>JBJYXS010000343.1:0-1655 GCA_046260075.1 Anaerolineales bacterium
CCGGGGTGGAAAAGTACAGCGTGTTGCGGGCCCTGCGGGCGATCGACCGTGCGGAAGTCGCGTTGCTGGTGATTGACGCCACGCAGGGGGTGGCGCTGCAGGATGCCCACATCGCCGGGTTCATCCTCGAATCCCGGCGCAGCGCGGTGGTAGTTGTCAATAAATGGGATTTGGTGGAAAAGGATTCGCATTCGCAGGATTCCTTCCGCCAGCTTGTTCGGCGGGAACTGGACTTCATGGATTACGTTCCGGTGCTGTTCGTCTCGGCAAAAACCGGCCAGCGTACGGGAGACATCCTTCCGACGGCGCTGCGGGTCCAGGAGGAACGTCTGGTGCGGATTCCGACCGCAGAAGTAAACCGGATTCTGCGCGACGCTATGGTGAAACACGCGCCGCCCGCCCGGTCCGGACGGAAACTGCGCATTAAGTACGGCTCGCAGGTCAGAACCGATCCGCCGACCTTTCTAATACATGTGAACGATCCGGCTCTGGTGCATTTTTCCTACCGCCGGTTTCTGGAAAACCAAATCCGCGAACAGTATCCCTTCCTGGGAACCCCGATTTTTTTCTCCTTCCGGAAAAAGTCGTAAATCGCATCGATACATCAGCCGCCAGCGGCCTTTTCCCGGAAATCGGATTTTTCCATGATTCCTTTACATCCCGCGCCGTGAAGCCGTATAATCCCCGGACTGGAAAGAAACCCCCGACGGATCGAGGAACCATGGAAAGCGACGTCTCTCCCGCGGAAGAAATTTCCGCGGAAAAACCGAAATCCAAACTCCGAACGATTGTCCTGGAAACCCTCCAGACGGTCATCCTGGCCTTGTTGTTCTACCTTGTCATCAGCCTGGCGACGGCGCGCGTCGTTGTCGAAGGTCCGAGCATGCGGCCGACCCTGCTCTCCGGAGAATGGATCGTTGTCAACCGGTTGACGTACAAATTTTCCTCTCCGAATCGCGGGGATGTGGTGGTGTTCCTTCCGCCGACCAATGCGCAAACCGACGATCTCATCAAACGGGTGATCGGCCTGCCGGGGGAACTTCTCGAAATCCGGGATGGATCGGTGTGGATCAACGGACGGTTGCTGGAAGAAAGTTATATTTCGGCGTCGACGACGCCCGACAATCGATGGCAGTTGGCGACGGACGAAATTTTCGTGATGGGCGACAACCGCGGCCTTTCACTGGATTCGCGTTCCTTTGGTCCGGTATCCATCAGCGAGGTCGTAGGAAAGGCATGGATCATCTACTGGCCGCCGTCAGAGTGGGGGTTGGTCGACTGGCGCAGCGGCGCAGTCGAATCGTCGGACGATCCGGCGGCCGAAGGGGCTTTCCGGTACAATATCCTTATCCGGTTTGCGGACGGGGGTTGCCTGTGGCCGTCCCGTCCGGACGCCGGCGGTTGGAGTCTTGCATGACCGACGAGTATCTTCCGGAAAACGAACTCGAAAGCTGCCCGGAATGCCAGGTGGGCGCGCTGCGGCCCGATGTGGTGCCCTATTACGCGCGGCTCGAGGGCATATTGGTGACCGTGCCGTCTTTTCCGGCCTGGATCTGTGATGTCTGCCGGCATTGCGAATACGACGAGGATGCCTTGGAGGATCTGCGGATCATCCTCGGGCCGGCGGCGCAGATTCCCTCCCTGCCCGCACCCCG
>JBJYXS010000343.1:1755-4203 GCA_046260075.1 Anaerolineales bacterium
GCATAGTACAATCGGGAACGTACAGGGAGAGCCGGAGTGAAGATACGCATCCCGAAGATCCTTTTCGCCGTTGCCCTGATTGTCCGAGTGGTGCCGGTCTTGTTCTCGTACAACCTCGGAATCGGCTTGGACGACATGCACCAGTACGACATGCTGGCGCGTAGCATCGTTTCCGGCAACGGATACCGCTGGTATTCCGAGCCGGATCTCAACCTCATTCTTCCCTACATCGATGTCGACCTGTCGAATGTGGAATACGATCCGCGGGGTATAGAGGCCGCCTTCCGCGCGCCGATGTATCCGATATTCCTCGCCGGAGTGTACTTTCTGGCCGGGACGGCGCACCGCTTTTTCGCCGCTCGGTTGGCGCAAGCGCTGCTGGGCGCCCTGCTGGCGCCGATGGCCTATGTCTTGGGCCGCCGGCTGGATCCCGAACATGAGAAAACCGCCCGCTGGGCCGCGTGGATCATGGCGCTCTATCCGATTCTGGCGCTGTATCCGCTGGCGTTGGCGACGGAGAACATCTTCTTTGTGCTGGTGCTGGGCGGCGTGCTGCTGATTCTGCGCGGCGCGCAGGGAAACCGCATCGGCGATCCGGATCCCGCCGAGACTCCGATCGGCGTGTGGGAAAAGCCGGGATTGCGATGGTTCGCGCTGGCGGGAGCGGTGATCGGAATGGGCATACTCACCCGTTCGGTGCTGGCGGCGTTCGTTCCCTTGGCGATGTATTGGATCGGACGGAACGGAAAAAGTCTGCGCGGAGCGGTCGTGTTTGCGGCGGCGGCGACGGCGGTGGTCTTCCCCTGGGTGCTGCGCAATTCCATACTTGGCGGACATCCGGCGGGCGTGGAAATATCACTCGGATACAACCTCTATATGGGGTATCACCCGAAAAGCCTTGGAACATTCCAATACGGGATCAGCATGGACCTGCTGCCCATCTTCAACGATTGGGACCGCGACACGGTAGGCGTCGAACGGGCGATGGGTTTCATCCGCGACGATCCGGGACGGATCCCGGAGCTGATCGTCCGAAAAGCGGGGTTCTTCTTCGGGTTGGAGCGGCGGGCAATCCAATTTTTCTATTCCAGTAATTTTTTCGGCTGCATTCCCACCCCGTTATTATTGGCGCTGGCACTTTTCTTTCTCCTGCCGTTCGTCCTGCTCGTACCGGCGGCGGCCTTCGGCGGTTCCGTTGCTCCGCGATCGGATCCCAAAACGCTGATCGGCCTTTTCCTGCTGGCATACATTACGCCGCATCTGTTCCTCCTGGCCGAGGAACGGTTCCACATGACGATCCTGCCGTTCCTGGCGGTGCTGGCCGCGGCGGCGGTTCTTCGCCGGAGGGAGATCGCCGCTTCGCTGCGTGCGCCGGGCGGCTGGCGGATCTGGCTGTTGCCGGCGGCTGTGACCCTGCTGCTGATAGGCAATTGGGGGTATGAATTGTGGTCGGATTCCGCGCACTTAAGGGCGCTCTTCGGACCCGGCGGGAATGAAACGTATTTTCCCTATTAATTGGTCATCCGCATAATCCGCGTTACGGATTGTCCAGACAGAAGCGGGGGAATTCGATCATGCTGCGAAAATGGCTCCGCCTCGACGAACTGCACTTCGACCGCGAGATCGTTGCCATCACGATCGCCTCCACACTGCTGCTGATGGTGGATTATTACTACCCGCTGACGCACGTGCCGGCAATCGACGCGGTGGGCCTGTATCTGCTCATCCCGTTGGCCATGATCGTCTTCGGGTTTCGAAAGAGCGTGCGTGCGTATGGATTCACGCTCGGCGACTGGAAAGCGGGGCTGGTCATCACCGGTGCGGCGGTGATGATCATGGCGCCGATCCTCTGGATCATCGGCCGCTCGGATCCCGCCATGCATGATTATTATTCGTGGCAGGCCACCCGCATCCTGCCGCTGATGACGTTCCTCGACTTGATCGGATGGGAGTTCTTCTTCCGGGGGTTCATCCTGTTCGGGTACGAGCGGAAATTCGGCGTGCATGCTCTTTGGCTGCAGGCGGTCCCGTTCGCATTGGCGCATATCACAAAACCCGCGGTGGAGACCCTCACCACCATCTTCGGCGGGTTCGCCTTCGGTTGGGTGGCATGGCGGACCCGGTCCTTCCTCTACCCGTTCCTCATCCACTGGTTCATCGCCACGTTCACCATCCTCACCGCGGCGGGCGTGCTGGGGTAGGATCAGGCGGACATCCGATGGAGATCCGGATCGAAAAAATCGTCCATGGTGGGGACGGCATGGGCTATGCGCCCGACGGACGGCCGGTTTTTGTTCCGTTGACCGCGCCGGGCGAATGGATCCGGATCGAGACGGGAAAGGCGCACAAGGGTTTTTTGCGCGGGCGGCTGATCGAGGTGATCGAACCGTCGGCCGATCGGGTGGCGCCCCGCTGCCCGCATTTCGGGGAGTGCGGCGGCTGCCAGTT
>JBJYXS010000344.1:0-4872 GCA_046260075.1 Anaerolineales bacterium
TCCCGATGCATGGAGCAGCGCACAGTTTCAGGTCGTACCACAGGCAGGCCCGGGTGTCCTGCCCGGTGATCTCCCGGTTGCAGGTGAGGTAGGGGAAAATCCGCCGCAGCAGATCGAGGGTTTGGTGAACCGCCCACACGGAGGTGTACGGTCCGAAGTAGCGGTTGCCGTCCCGCTCCATTCTCCGGGTCACCGTCACCTTGGGGAACGGATCGGTCCAATGGGCCATGATGTACGGAAAGCGCTTGTCGTCCTTGAGTCGAATGTTGTAGTGCGGCCGGTAGCGCTTGATCAAGTTCATCTCGAGGATCAGCGCCTCGAGTTCCGACCCGACCAGGATCCATTCGATATCCGCTATGTTGCGGACCAGTTTTTCGGTTTTGGGGGTGTGATCCGCTCCCGACTGGAAATATGACCGAACGCGCGAACGCAGGTTAACCGCCTTGCCCACGTAAATCACCTTCCCGGCCGCGTTCTTCATCAGGTAGCAGCCGGGTTTTTGGGGCAGGGTGTCGAGGATGCCGGTCAGGCGCGGGGAGAGCTCGGTCATGGGAGGGTAGGGCCGGAAGGATAATGTCTATCCTGCCAGGATTATACGACCGTCGGACCACAGACCATAGACGATGGACCATGGCCCGTTGTTTTTTACTAAGGCTGCCCGCTTATGGACCGCATCATGCAATCCGAAAGCAGCAACAACCGATAACAGCCGTCGATCGCAGAAAGGGATTACATCCCTGGAAGGGAGGACTCTCACAAACAACCACCGGCTACCGTCCATCGTCCATGGTCCATCGTCGATTTACGTCTTCCCCAGCGCCTGGTCCAAATCCCACAGAATGTCGTCGACATCCTCGATCCCGATCGAAAGGCGGATGAAATCCGGCGTCACGCCCGCCGCGCGCTGTTCTTCGGGGGAAAGCTGGGCGTGGGTTGTGCTGGCCGGGTGGATCGCCAGGCTCTTCGCGTCCCCGACATTGGCCAGATGGCTTATCAGCTTGAGATTGTCGATGAACTTGGCGCCCGCTTCCAGGCCGCCCTTGACCCCGAAACCGAAAATCGCTCCGGGGCCCTTGGGCGTGTATTTTTTCGCCCGGGCGTGATCGGGGTGGCTGGTCAGGCCCGGATAGCTGACCCAGGCGGATTTCGGATGACGCTCGAGAAATTCCGCGACCTTTTGAGCATTGGCCGTATGACGTTCCATCCGCAGGCTGAGGGTTTCCAATCCCTGGAGCAGCAGGAACGAATTAAATGGCGCCTGGCAGGCGCCGATATCGCGCAGGATCTGCACCCGCGCCTTGGTGATGAAGGCCTTCGCGCCGAGGTCTGCAAAGGTCAGCCCGTGGTAGGAGGGATCCGGTTGGGTGAAGTTCGGGAAGCGGTCCGATGCGGACCAGTCGAAATTCCCGCCGTCGACGATCACGCCGCCGATCGTCGTGCCGTGTCCGCCGATGTACTTGGTCGTCGAGTGAAGGACAATGTCCGCCCCCCATTCGAAGGGACGGCACAGATAGGGGGTGGCGAAGGTGTTATCGATGACGAGCGGGATCCCCTTCTCGCGCGCGACCGCCGCAACCTCCTTGAACGGAAAAACGTTGATCCGCGGGTTGCCAAGCGTCTCGCCGTAGAGGATCTTGGTGTTCGGCCGGATGGCCTTTCGGAAATTCTCCGGGGCGGCCGGGTCCACGAAGGTCACTTCGATCCCCAGCCGCGGGAAGGTGTAATTGAACTGGTTATAGGTCCCGCCATAGAGCGTCGATGCGGAGACGATGTGGTCGCCCTTTTCGCACAGCGCGAGGACCGTCATGGCCTGGGCTCCATGGCCGGAGGAAGCCGCCAACGCCCCGACCCCGCCCTCGAGATCCGCCATCCGACGTTCGAACACATCGGTTGTCGGGTTCATAATCCGCGTGTAAATGTTGCCCGGTTCCTCCAGCGCGAACAGCCGCGCGGCGTGGGCCGTATCGCGGAAGGCGTAAGAGGTCGTCTGGTAGATCGGGACCGCGAGCGCCCCGGTGGCGGGATCGGCCGCCTGTCCGGCGTGCAGCTGGCGGGTGGTGAAGCCGAACGTGTGGGATGATTCCTTGGTCATGGTTCCTCCTGGATGGCACCGTTACGCGCCGCTCTCCCGTCCGCGAAAACAAACCGCCTCTTCTGAAAGAAGAGGCGGTGATGTGCTGCGTCACTGCCCTCTCATCTTCCAGGGTCCGGACGGCTATGCAAGCCGTCCCTGCTGCCGGAATTGGCACCTGCGTGGATCGCTGGTTGCCGAGGCTTCATCGGGCCGGTCCCTCCGCCTCTCTGGATAAGAGCGCTTTGCGTATGCGGTTGTTGGCGGTGCTTATAACACGGCGGCGGAGGGGATGTCAAGGCGTCCGCCCGGGTCTTGCATCCTCCGGCTCAGTTCATCCGCCCGTCGGAGGAGGGTGGGTATCCGGTACGGACCGTGCATGACCTGTATCCGTTCCGCCGCCTCTTCCACTTCCATCCCCGCCGCACTGATGTACAACGGGCGCCTTCCCTTGCCCCGAATAAGTTCCAGCGCAGGCGCCCCGCGATAACGGGATTTGGCGACCCCGATGACGGGTGTTCCCCTTCCCCGGGACTCATAGAGATGAGCGCCCAAGCCGGGGGAATGACACGCGTCAAGCCAAACATACCCGTCGATGACGAGGATATCGAGCGATTCGGTCACTTTTTCCAGGACGGCGAGCAGGGCGGGCAGTTCTCGCAGAAAAAACCGCCCGGGAATATAAGGCCTTGCCCTGCCGACACGTGCCGCAACATCCCCGGCGCTGCGTTCATCCCGCCAATCGCGGAACAGCACGCAGGCCGCGGCGGCCCGGCCTTCCCGGTAGCTGGCATCCAGACAGGCGTACATGGAAGGATGCTGTCCTCTCCTGCTCTCCCCTGACCCCGAAGGAACTGAGGGGCGGGGTAAGGCGGAGAGGACAGACTTATATCTCGTAATCCTCGCCGGCCCACACCCCGGGCTCGACGGAATGGATGAGGCCGGGATGGGCGTGTCCGTTCAGCCGCGCTTCCAGCTCGCCGACCCGTTCCATCAGTTCCTGGAGCGAATCACCGATCACGTCCGGCATCCGGTTGTGGTCGAGATCGGGCGTGTGCACGTCCGGGTGCGGCCTCGAGCGGACCACGATCTCTCCCGGGACTCCGACCACGACCGAATTCGGCGGCACCGAGCGCACCACCACGGCGTTGGCTCCCACCCGGCTGTTCCCGCCGACGGTGATCGCGCCGAGGATTTTCGCTCCGGTCCCCACCACCACCCCGTCGCCGAGGGTGGGGTGGCGCTTGCCCTTGACGATGCTGGTGCCGCCGAGCGTGACGCCGTGGAAGAGCGTCACATCTTCCCCGAGCTCCGACGTCTCGCCGATCACCACTTCCATGCCGTGGTCGATGAACAGCCCCGGTCCGATCCTGGCCCCCGGATGGATCTCGATGCCGGTAAAGCCGCGCACGATCTGGGAGATGATCCGGCCGACCAGTTTTCCCCCGTGGATCCAGCACCAATGAGCCACCCGGTAGCCCCACACGGCGTGCAAGCCGGGGTAGCAGATCAGAACCTCAGGCAGGCTGCGCGCGGCCGGGTCGCGGTCGAAGACGGATTGGATATCCCGTCGAATTGTTTTAAGCATATGTACTCCACTAAGGATGATTGGAAATCGTTTATCTGAATGACCTTCGAAGATCGACTCTCGAAAATCCGGTGGAGATGGACGATGGACGATAGTCGATAGTCGATGGTCGGCTCCTCACTCCGTCAAATCCGCATACAGCGGAGTGCTCAGGTAGCGTTCGCCGAACGACGGGATGATCACCACGATCAGCTTGCCCGCGTTTTCCGAGCGTTTGGCCAGGAGCAGTGCCGCCCACAGCGCGGCGCCGGAGGAGATCCCCACCAGGAGTCCCTCCTCGCGCGCCGCCCGGCGCGCTGTAGCGAAGGCATCCTCCCCCGTGACCCGGATCACCTCGTCGTAGATCTTCGTGTTGAGCACCTTGGGGATGAACCCCGCACCGATCCCCTGCAGCGGATGCGGCCCTTTGACGCCGCCGGAAAGCACCGGCGATGCGTCGGGCTCGACCGCCGCCACGCGGACGGACGGCTTGTGTTGCTTCAATGCTTCGCCGATGCCGGTGATCGTTCCTCCGGTTCCGACGCCCGCCACGAGGATATCCACCTTCCCGTCGGTGTCGCGCCAGATCTCCTCAGCGGTCGTCCGGCGGTGGATCTCCGGATTGGCGGGGTTTTCGAATTGTTGCGGCACGAAGTAACGAGGATCCGACTCGGCCAGTTGCTCGGCCTTGCGGATCGCGCCGGCCATCCCCTCCGCCCCGGGGGTGAGGATCAGTTCCGCGCCATAGGCGCGCAACAGCATCCGCCGTTCGCGGCTCATCGTGTCCGGCATCGTCAGCGCGCACCGGTATCCGCGCGCCGCGCAAACCATCGCCAGCGCGATCCCGGTGTTGCCGCTGGTCGGTTCGAGCACGATCGTGTCGGGCTTGATCCGCCCCGCCTTCTCGGCGGCGTCGACCATCGCCGCGCCGATCCGGTCCTTCACCGAGTGCGCCGGGTTGAAAAATTCCAATTTGGCGGCAATCTCCGCCTTTGCGCCTGCAGCCAGCCGCCGAATTCGCACCAAGGGGGTATTGCCGATCAGATCCGTTACGGAATTAGCGATGTTCATCGAAGCCTCTTTTCATCTCACCTGCTTCTCCCCCTCCTCTATCCTCCCCATTTGCCTCCTACGGATGAAAATGGGGGGATTTAAAAGAAAAAACCGCCTCGGATAATCCAGGAGACGGTTGCCTTCGCTTTTCCGGTACGCCCGATTCATGGCATGTAAATGC
>JBJYXS010000345.1:0-2569 GCA_046260075.1 Anaerolineales bacterium
CCGTCGGGGATGGTCACGTCGCTGACGTAGCGGGAGTCGTCGCACAACGGGCCGGTGGTGTAGTTCGGGCCGGGCCCGACGTATGTGATCCCGGTGGTGGGCGTGAAGGTCAAACCGGAGGTTTCCCCGGTTCCCGGGGTGGAGCCGGGTTCCGGTGTGGAATCCGATTCCATATACTCGGTCGGGGTAATGGTGTTTTCCGGCGGGAGGGCGAATTGGGTCAGGGTTGCCGTTGTGTCTTCCGCCGGACCGTCATCCGGAGAATCGGAGGCGCCGCTGCAGGAACTGAAGGCAAGCGCCAGAAGGAGCAGGCATCCGATGCGGGCAGGAGAGCGGGACATGGGCCACCTTCCCTTTCGTGTGCGATGATTCCATTCTACCATCGCGTGCCGGCGGCGGAGAAAGGCTTGTCGGGCGCTCGAACCCGACAAGCCTCTGTTTTCGGGAACTTCCGCAAGAAAGATCTCACTCTTCCGTGGCGGGTTCGTCCGTTTCCATGGGTCCCGTTTCCTCGGTTGGGGTAGGCGTGGGCGTATCGGTGGCGGCCGGAACCTCTTCGGTTGCCTCCGGCGTTTCCGTGGGGGTTTCTTCCTCGCCGGGGATGACGATCTGTACGAATACCAATTCGCCGAAGGGGGCGCCCGAGGCGTTCTGCAGCCGCCAGTTGCCGGTGTAGGTCCCCGGCGTCTCCGGGCCGGCTAGCTTCACCGAAATGTCGACCTCCTCGCCCGCCTCGACGGATACTTCCAACGCGGTGTCCTGGCCGTCCATCGCGTTTCCGCTCACGAAGGCGATGGCGTAGTCGGTCGTCCACTCGCATGTTCCGGTGTTCTTCATCCGCCAGGTCTTGATGAACTCGTCGCCCGGGTCGATAACAGTGCCGTCGGGGATGGTCACGTCGCTGACGTACACGGCGTCGTCGCACAACGGACCGATGACGACCGGGGGCTTTGTGGCGCTGCGGGTGGCCATTCCGGTCGGTGTGACGGTCGGCGTGGTATTCGGCGTCGGGCTGGGGGTGGGGGATGGGACGACGGTCGTCACGGTGCGGGCGGCCGTCAAGGCCGCGGCGGTGATCGACGCCTCGCGGTCCGAAAGGGTCGGCTCGCCGGAAGCGCAGGCGCTGAGAAAGGCCGCCAGTAGGAGCGCCAACACCGGGCGTGGCAATTTATTTTTCATGCTAACCTCCCTGCTCATTCCCACAAATGGGGTCCGAGGCGGCGGTTATTCTACCAAGGTCCGGTGATTTCCATGTGAAGAAGCGGAAAAATCCGGATGAAGGCCGGAATCCGAAGGTAAATCGTATGGAAAAAGGAGGGCGGGCGGGATGCCGGCGAGCACAATTACTGTCGAGAGGGCCAGCATCGGTGCGACTTTAAAATAACGATTCATCGGCATGTTCGTCCGGCGGCCGTGTGACGGATCAGACGCTCACTTTGCCCTGCAGCATCACCAGCAGCAGTTTGACGGCGTTATCGACGTCATTCATGTCGACCATCTCCGAGGGCGAGTGCGCGTAACGGCAGGGGATCGAAAGGCAGCCGGCCGGCACCCCGGCGCGCGAAATCTGGATCACCGAGGCATCGGTCGTGCCTTCTTCGAGGACTTCCAATTGGTGGGGGATGTGATGGGCGGCGGCCGAACCGGTCATCCATTTCACGATCCGCGGATCGGAGATCATCCCGCGGTCGCGGACCTTGACCGCCGGGCCTTTCCCGAGGGCGACGGCCATCGGCGGACAGCGCGGCGTATCGCCGGTGCAGGTGATGTCCACCGCGAGCGCGATTTCCGGATCGAGTTGAAAGGCCGAAGTGCGCGCGCCGCGGAGCCCCACTTCTTCCTGGACGGTGAACACGAATTGGACTTCGTGCAGCGTGCGCTTGAGGCGGCGCAGGGTTTCGATCAGGATCGCCACGCCGATCCGGTCGTCCATCGCCTTGGCGATCAGCCGGTCCCCGGCCTCGGTCAGCGGGCGGTCGAACACGGCCATGTCGCCGACGCTTACCGGGGAGGAATCGCGGTCCGTCGCGCCCGTATCGACATAGAGCTGATCCAACGTGGGGGCGCGTTTGGCGTCCTCGCGCTCCTCCATCCCGATCACGCCCGGCTGGCCGGAGGCGAAGCGCACCCGTCCGCCGACGCAGTTGAGCGGGAACACGCCGCCGATGGGGGCCACCCGCGCAAATCCGTTTTTGTCGACGTGCGAGACGATCAGGCCGATTTCGTCCATGTGGGCAGCGAGCATGATCCGCCGGCCGGATTTCGCCTTGGCTTTCACCACGCCGATCAGGTTTCCGAGGGCGTCCTCGGAGATGTAATCGCAGCGGCCTTTGATTTCGGCCCGCACGATGCGCCGCAGTTCGGCTTCGCGCCCCGACGGCCCGAAGGCTTCGGTGAGTTTACGGATCAATCCTTTCACGGGATCCTCCTTGGGCGGGCGGACGGCCTAGGGCGCGGCCCAGATCATCACCTCTTCGAAATCGGCCGTGGCCAGCAGCCGGCCGTCCGCCGGAAGGGCGATGGCGGCGGCCATGGTCTCCAGGACGCCGACGAGTTCCCAATCCTCCGT
>JBJYXS010000346.1:0-7149 GCA_046260075.1 Anaerolineales bacterium
TCCGATTGCCCGGAAACCGGATCGGCTTTACCCATAACATGGAAGCGCGTGCGTTCCGAAGATCCTATCTGCAGCCGCGCACTCTGCCGTCCGATTACGATCCGCGCTCCGAACCGGATGCGCCGTCTTCCGCCAGCCGCTTGATCCCCGCGATCGTCTGCAACGCCCACCGGCGTTCGGCCTCGTACACGGCGACGCCGTTTTCCAGGATGGCGTTCCACAGCAACCGCTCCCGTTCGGTTCTCCCGAGCGCTATCGTCGCCCGGCGCTCCGGACTGGCGTACAGGGCCAGGCGCGCCGCCAGCTTTTCGGCGTAATCCTCCAGCAGGGCGGTGATCCGGGCGGCCGGCAACCGGTCGGCCCACGAAAGTTTCACCAGCAGCTCGTGGCGCACCGGCGGCAGATCCGACGGGGTCGCGACCCACGCCTGCAATTCCCTTTTTCCCTTTTCGGTGATGTGATAGACCTTCTTGTTGGGCGCGTCCGTCTGCGGAACCGTCTCGATGTCGACCAATCCCTGATCGTGCAGCTCGCCGAGCGTCCGGTAGATCTGGCTGTGCGTGGCCGCCCAATAGAAATTCACGCCGGCATCGAAGAATTTTTTCAGGTCATACCCGGAAAACGGCTCCATGTCGAGGAAACCGAGCATGGCGAATTTCAGCGACACGGCGGCTCCTTTCCGCACTGCCGCACGATTTGTTGGTGCGGTTCGATCAGGATGGCGTCGAGTTTGCGCTGCCGGTGCAGGAAGTTGCGGAACCATCGCATGCCGTACAGCGTTCCCAGTATACGATACTTCAAGGGCATCCTGGGGAAATCGTACAGTCCGTGGGAGGCATAATACCGGTCGTCGGCCTTCATGATGGCCCGCTGGTATCGCCAGAGTTCGTCACGGATCAGTTTGGACACCCCGACGTAGGCGAAGGTGGGGGTCCGGATGTACCCGGATTCCGCGCAGCGGACGCAATCGGCGGCCAGCTGCGAGAGCAGGGCATCGAGGGTTTCCGAATCGCCGCATTCGTCGGAGACGAAATCGACCAGGTTCGAGCGGTGCCAGTCCTGCCCCTGCTCCAGCGGCTCGCGCAGGGTCGGAACCTGGCTCAGCGGGCCGGAGACGATCACACCCAGCTGCTTGCCGCGGTAGATCGGAATGTGGCCATAGACGAAATTGCGGTCCAGGAAGAGCTTCCAGCGGGAGGACAGGTAACGGTCGGCCACCGAGCCGGCCCAGATCAGCACGTCCGCCGGAAGGATCCGCCGGGTCAGCACCGCGTTGTACTCGTCCGCGCCCTCGTACATACAGCGGTTGTCGTAGGCGCACCGGAAACAGGCCGTGCAGCCTCCCGCGATCCGGATGTCGCGCAGGTTGATCTCCTCGACGGGGTCGGCGAACGAATCCTTGAAACGGTCGATCATGCGCCGCAAATTCGTTTCCCCCGCCCGGCAGTCCGTCAACACCAGGATCCGTTTACCCTTCGCGCCGATCCGGTTCAGCGGCTCGCCGGGCTCGTAGGTGAACGGCCGGCGGACCACCGCCGGATAGCGCCGGACGTACGGGCGCCGGCGGGCGGCGGCGTCGATGAACCCGTCGGCGAACAGCAGCAACCGGGCGCGTTCGCCCTCCTGTTCGAGATCCTCCGCTTCCGCCGAATGGAAACCGCAATAGCGCATCCCCAGGTCGTCGCTGACCGCCTGCAGGTAGTTATGGGCCAGGTTGTCCAGCCAGCGGGCGGACGTGGTGAGGGAAGCCGCATACTTTCCGGCAAAGGCCTTCGCGGCGCCCCGTTCGAAGATCAGCTCGATGAACCGTTTCAGCTGATAGGGCACAAGCTCCATATACACGCCGGAACTCCACAGGATTCCGTCCGCCGCTTTCACCGCACGGAGAACGCGGTCGAACGCCCCGCCATCCCGTTCCATACGCCGGATATCCTTGCCGGCGTGAACGATTTCCCATACGATATCCGGGCGTTTCTTTTGGATGAACGCGACATACTGCAAAGTGACGCTCATAGGGCCCTTCGGGCTTCCATTGATGACCAAAATCCGCATGTTTTCCTCCTGTGGAAAAGGTCCTGAACCATGAGGAGTTTTTTTGTTCTTTCAATTCGAAAGGTTTTATACAATAAATATAGTATATATATGTACTATGTTATTAGTATACTATATTCGATGAAAAAGTCAATCCTTCCCCGAGTATAGGATCGACTTCGTGGAAAGGCGATTCTTGACGCCGCCTTTTCCTCCTGTATAATCCCTTCAACGACGCGCGCGAAGAACGTCCTCCCCCGCGCCCCCAGAGAGCCGCCGGCCGGTGCAAGGCGGCGGGTTGAAGGGAGGACCTCCGCTTCGCCGACCGCAACGTCCGTCGCCTGCCGGGAGATCCTCCGAAGCAGGCCGGCCGGGCCCGTTATCGCCGGAAAGAGTCCCCTTTAGGGGAGAAAGCAGGTGGCACCACGAGATCCCCTCGTCCTGCGGATGCCGTGATGCGCGCGGAAAAAACGCGCAGAACGGCTTCCCGGCGGAGGGATTACTTTTTTAAGGGAGATCGAAATGCTGGATATCAATTTCGTCCGCGCCCATCCCGACGGCATCCGGGAAATGCTCCGCCTGCGCAACGCCGAAGCGGCTTTGGAACAGGCGCTGGAGCAGGCGCTCGAGGCCGACGCCCGGCGCCGTTCGCTGCTGGCCGAGGCGGAGAAGCTTAAAGCCGAACGCAACGCCGCCAGCAAAGCCATCGGCCGGGCGAAGGATTCCCCCGCCCGCGAGGCCAAGATCGCCGAAATGAAGCGGGTCGGCGAACGGATCGCCGCGCTCGACGAGGAGCTGCGCACCGTCGCCGAAACCCTTCAGCGGGCCCTGGGGGCCCTTCCCAACCTGCCGGATGCGCGCACGCCCGCCGGCCGCGATGAATCCGAGAACGTCATCGTCCGCACCGCGGGCGAGCCGAAGGAATTGCCCTTCGCCCCGAAAGCCCACTGGGATCTCGGCCCCGCGCTCGGGATCATCGATTTCGAACAGGCCGCCCGGATGACCGGATCGCGGTTCTTCGTCCTGCACGGAGCCGGCGCAAGATTGCAGCGGGCATTGAGCGCCTGGATGCTCGAGTTGCACCTTCGGCAGGGGTACCGCGAGGTGTACCCGCCCTTCCTGGTGCGCGAGGAAGCCATGTTCGGCGCCGGCCAGCTGCCCAAGTTCGCCGACAACCTCTACCGCGATGCCGAAGAGGATCTGTGGATGATCCCCACCGCCGAGGTGCCGCTGACGAACCTCCATGCCGGGGAGATCCTCGACGCGGATCGGCTCCCGCTGCGCTATACCGCCTGCACCGCCTGCTTCCGGCGCGAGAAGGCCGCCGCCGGGCGCGACGTGCGCGGGATCAAACGGGTCCACCAGTTCGAAAAGGTGGAGATGTACACCTATTGCACGCCGGAAACGGCCGACGCCGAATGCGATCGGATGCTGGCCGACGCCGAAGCGGTGTGCGCCGGCCTGGGGCTCCTCCACCGCGTCAAACAGCTGTGCACCGGCGATCTCGGTTTCACCGCCACCCGGACCTACGATATCGAGGTCTGGTCGCCCGGCGTCGGCGAGTGGCTGGAGGTCTCTTCCATCAGCCATTGCGGGGATTTTCAGGCCCGGCGGGCCGCCGTCCGGTACCGCCCGGCCAAGGGCGCCAAGCCCGTATGCGTCCACACCCTCAACGGATCCGGACTCGCCCTGCCGCGCACGGTGATCGCCGTCCTGGAAAATTTCCAGACCCCCGAGGGAGAGATCGTGATTCCCGAACCGTTGCGGCCTTTGATGGGGGGAATGGAAATCATCCGCAAGGAATAAGCATACCGTCCCCCTCCTTTCCTCCCGCATTCTCCCGTTGTACGGGAGAACGGTGGAGGAAATAAAAACCGGCGGCCCTTGCGGGCCGCCGGTTGTATATCCCACAGAAAAGGAACTGACTACGCCTTGGTGACGACGAAGTTATCGAACAGCACGATGACCGGAACATCCTCGTAGGAGCCGGCGATCAGGCCGACGGTCCCCTTGGAGAAATCCGAATCCTTCACTTGCTGCAATTTCTCGCCGTTGGCGTAGAGGGTCAGCGTGTCGCCGATGCAATCCGCGCGGACGTGATTGTCGGCCACGTCCAGGTTGATCACGCCCTCCTCGTCATAGAGCATATCGTCGCCCCCCAGGAGCGTATCCTCGCCGTCCTTGAACTTCCCGATGGCGTAGTATCCGTCGGACGCGATGATGAAGTAATAGAAGTTGTCGGAGTCCACAACCCGGCAGACGACGCCCATATCGTGGAACGCATCGTCGGAGGCGAGCACGTCCACGTCGATCCGGGTGTCGGTGTAGCTGCCGGCTTCGTCGGGATCCGAAAACAGGAACGACATGGGCTCCGCGACCTTGATCAGGTATTCCCCGTCCGCGTAGGCGGTCGTCCCGTATTCATCGGTGATTTCATCCCATTCCCCGGATTCGTCCGAGAAATCGTCTTCGAACAGGATCCCCCCGGGCGGGACGGGCGTCTTCGTCTCCGCCTGCGGCATGCCCGTGCAGGCGAATACCAACAGGATGGACGGAAGCGTCCAGGCGAGCAATCTGGTGGTTTTTTTCATGTGTATCTCCATTTCTTTTCATGGATTGGGTCGGCGTTTCCGGTGCACTCCCCGGCCCGGCCGATGGAGGAATGGGCCGCGCGGCGCAGAGGGCTTTTCACTTCCGCGCCGAAGGCGGGGCGGCGGAAGTTTATCACACTTGGTCCGGACCGGCCTACGCCAAAGGTCCGGGGCGCTTCCTATTAAGAAAAAACGGGCGGCCGTTTCCGGCCGCCCGGAGATCCGATAACCGGCATCAGGGACAGGTGGTGATCAGCCCGAAGAGAAGGTTGAAGGGCGAAGTGCAATAGAGGTTCAGGTAGTCGAAGATCACCGCGCCGATGAGGCCCAGGATGCACAATACGACCAGCAGGCCGCAGCCGATGATCAGCGGGCTGACGCCCTTGCGGGGCGGCGCGGCGGGCGCGGCGGCCGGCGCGGGAGGCGGCGCGTACTGCGGCGCCGGTGGCGCCGCTTGCCGCGGGGGCGCGACGACCGTCGCGGCGGCTCCCTCGCCCTGGAAGGTCACCACCACATTTTCCCCCAGCCCGATCTCATCGCCGGGGGCGAGGGTCCGCGGCGACATGACCCGCTGGCGGTTGACGAACGTGCCGTTGGTGGAACCCAGGTCCTCCAGCACAAACGCCCCGCCGCGGCGGGAAATGCGCGCGTGGTTGCGGGAAAGCTCCGCATCCTGGATGACGATGTCGCTGCCGGCTTCGCGGCCGATGCTCATCGAATCCATCGTCAGTTCGAACACCTTGCCGGGGTTGGGCCCCGCGTTCATCACCAGACGGTATCGTTCGGGCATTTTCTCCTCCTGGCCTAGGGGATAGGGGGAGTGTACTCTCAGTGCGGAAGTTCGTCAAATTGCGGGTCCGAAGCGGGCCGTCCGGTTTCCGCCGTCCGGCCGGCGGGCATTCACGCCGTCCGCCGAAGGACGCTGCATAAAAAAAACATAAAAGCCCAATGAAAAAGCAGCGCCCGGGCGCATCGAACGTCGTCCGGCGCGCCCGGCTGCTTTTCTTTTCCGCCCGGTATTTATACAATAGAGCCGCGGCGGCAAAAGCCCGCGAGGGGGCGTTCCCATTTATCCGCGCTCTTTGCGGATGCTGTCGGTCCGCCCGGGCGATTGTCGCATTCGGCACGAGAAACAATCGAAGGAATTCCGCCGGCGGATTCCGGCCAAAGCCGCCGGTCAAACCCTGCAAAGAATGGAATGATGATGCAGACACCCGATCCACAGCCCTCCCCTCCGTCGCCATTGCGCATTTTCCTGTCGTCGATCGCGCTCCTGCTGCTGTTCATCGCCCTGTTGCTGCTGTTCAACATATCGATCCACCCGGATCTCGACCTCAAACCGCCCACCTACCTGATCATCGCCGGCGTGGTCATCTTCCTGCTGGCGGAATACCTGCATCTTTCGCCGGCGGGTTTGCGCATGTTTTCCAAGCTGCGGTTCGGCCGGCGCGGATTCCTGATCTCCGCCGCCGTCTGCCTCACCATCCTGGCCGCCGCGACGATGGTGGTCTTCATGCGGTACGGCCGCGAAAACTACCTGCCGGTGCTCAACCTGTGGATCGCCGCGGCGGGCTGCTACCTGGCGGCTTTCCTCGAGACGATCCCTTCGCGGGCCGATCTCCGCGCGTGGTGGCGGACCCATTGGAAGGAGTGCCTGGCGGCGGGCCTGTTGACCGCGCTCGCGGCCGGGTTGCGGTTCTATAAACTCGCCGAAATACCGCAGGTGATCAACGGCGACGAAGGTTGGTTGGGCAGCATCGCCCTGTCCACCACCCGTCCGCCGTTCGCGAACCCGTTCGCATTGTGGGAGAACTTCGGCGCGCTCTACCTGCAGACCATCAACTGGGCGTTCGTCTTTCTGGGCGTATCCCCCTTTACCTTGCGGCTGATCCCGTCCATCGCCGGGGTCCTGGCCGTACCGGCCCTGTATCTGCTGGCCCGCCGGCTGACCAATAAGCGCACCGCGTTCCTGGCCGCCCTGCTCCTCGCCATGTCGCACTCGCACATCAACTTCAGCCGTTCGGTGGGGGTCGGATACATCCAGGATACCTGGCTGGTGCCGTTGGAGCTGTACCTGCTGTTTTCCGGATTGCAGAACCGCAGCCGTCTGCGGGCGGCCGCCGGCGGCCTGCTGATGGGAATGCATTTCAGCATCTACCTGACCCCGCAGATCTTCGCCGCGATGCTGCTGGTCTTCACGATCCTCTTCCTGCTGTTCTACCGGCGGAGGTATCCGCAGGCCTGGGGAATCCTGCGGGCCTTTTGGGGAGGCGTGCTCGTCATGCTGCTTCCCGAAGTCGTATACGCCGCGATGAATCCCAACGAGTTTTTCAGCCGGATGAACCTGTCCGGCACGATCCAAACCGGTTGGCTGGAAAATCAGATGGCCGCCACCGGCCAAAGCGCCGCCGAGATCCTGTTCGGACGGGTGACCCACGCGTTCCTCTCCCTGATCGCCTATCCGGCGATCGATTTCTACGGCTCGACCATTGCCGTCCTCAGCCTGTTCTCGGGCGTGCTGTTCCTG
>JBJYXS010000347.1:0-3824 GCA_046260075.1 Anaerolineales bacterium
TCGTTTTTCGTTCCCGGGCCGTAATAGGCGATCCCGTCGAAGATCTTCTCCGTGAAAGTCAGCGTGTACGTTATCACGTGAACGCCCTGCGTCGGAATGCCCACCTCCGCCATCCAAACAGCCCGGTGAATCTGCGCGTCTTCATCGAAGGATACACCGCCCTGCTGTTTGCCCTCTCTGGCCAAACCGTCGAAGGTCACCGCCACTTGGCCGGCCCGCAGGTAATCCTGCATCTGCGCCTCGGTGGCGGTCGACCATCCCCAGATCAGGACCACCGGATGGCCGGCGGGAATGTTCGAACGGGCGGCCAGCCCCATCTGGGTGCACAGCGCCGGCACGAACACCGGCGCCGGCTGGGTGGCCGGTTCCGGAGGAATCGACGTCTCCCCCCGCAGCAAAGGCCGACAGGCCGCGAAAAGAACCGCAAGCAGGAGAGGAACCCAACGAACCGGATGGACTGCCGAACGGGGTTTCATCCGGAGTTTTCCTCTTCCGATTATATGGACGTATCCCTGCATGTCATTCCACGAGAACCTCGCAATAATCCTCCAGTGTTTCCTTGCCGGAACCCGGTCCGTAATACTCCCACCCATCGAATATCATTCTGCGGAAGACCACGGAATAGGTGATCGGATGTATTCCCGGGTCCAGCATTCCCATTTGTTCCATCCACATGACCTTGTATTGGTTGCTCTCCTCATCATAGAAAATTCCATCTTGCATTTCCCCCTTCACGTCAACACCGTCGAAGGTAACCACCGTCGTGCTGGCATCGAGAAAATCCTCCACTTGTTCTTCCGTCAACGCCCCCCAACCCCACCAAAGGATCACCGGACGGCCGGCGGATACCGATATGCGCACATCCCTTCCAATCAGCGTGCAAAACGCCGGGATGTAGGCGGGGGCGGGCTCGGTCGCTGTCAGGGTGGGAAGAGGGATTTTCGTAGCGGCGGCAGTGGAGGTTTCCGTCGACGGCTTGGTGACGACCGTCGGATTCGGCGTCGCCGTTGGTTGACAAGCCGCCGCCAGCAACAAGAGGAGGAAAAACGGCCGGCGCTTCATGAGTTACTCCTTATGAGATTTTTCATCCGGAAAAGCGGATGCGTCGGAAGGACCTCCGGAATAAATGCCCGAAGGATCGGCGGATTCGTATGCGCGAAGAATGAGGATATTGTATTACAACACCATCATCCCGCACACGGGAATAAAAAAGCCCCCGAAAGGGCTTTGAGCCACGGAAGGGAGTTGAACCCTTAACCTATCACTTACGAAGCGATTGCTCTGCCGATTGAGCTACCGTGGCGTTTCCCCATCTCGACGGGGGCGAACGGGATTATACCCGCCCGGCCGGAGTTCGGGAAGGCGGCGGTTCAAACGGGGGTTCAGAGAAACCCACCGGCCTGGGATGGGATGACAACGCTATGTGCTATTCACCAATCACCGGCCGAATAATTAGCTGCTTGTGCGTCTTTTCCGTTCTTTATGGTTTTTTCTTTATTGTTTTTTCCGTAATCCCCCGGCATAGAAGCGGCCCAGGATCCAATCCACGGGACCGGGAAGGAGAGCTACCGCCCACACCGCCGGCCGGTAATACCAGGGAACCACAACGCACCGTTTCGGCCGTTCCATGAGATCGGCGATGCAGGAGCCGACTGCGGAGGCTGGAACGGCGCTGTTCATCGCCGAGGGCTCCGGCGCCCCGCGGATCCGGCCGGTATGCTCGCCGAATTCCGTCCGCACCGGGCCCGGGCAAACCAGGCAGACGGAGATCCCCATTCCCCGGACCTCCCGGCGCAGCGCGTCGTTGAATCCCCGCAGGCCGTACTTCGCGGCCGCGTATATCGTCGATGTCGGGAACGCCGCCAGGCCGGAAATCGAATCCACGTTAATGATGCAACCGGCCCGGCGCTCGATCATCGCCGGGAGCACGGCTCGGGTCAGCAGGATCGGTGCGATCAGGTCGAGGGCGAGCAGGGGCAGGATGTCGGCCTGCGGATCGAGGGATTCCAGGAAGCGCATCCGGCCGATCCCGGCGTTGTTGACCAGGACGTCCAAACGGCCCTTCCACGCCAGCGCTTCGCGGGCGGCCCGCTCCACCCCGCCCGGTTCGGTCAGGTCGGCGGGGATGGCCAGCGCATCCGCTGCGCCCCCCAAAGACCGGATGTCCTCCGCCAGTGCCGTCAGGCGTTCTGCGCGCCGGGCGGTCAGGATGACGTGCGCCCCGCGCGCGGCGATTGAGCGGGCCGCCGCCGCTCCGATCCCCGACGACGCGCCCGTGACGAGCGCTACGGATCCCTCCATTCGGTTCCTCATGCCGTTTTCCCTTCGGGTCTTCCGCCGGATTCTCCGCAAAACCGCTTGCCGATCTTCGGAAGCTTTCGGCGTATGCTATTTCTTCCGGCAGACGACGATATCCACCGGAAGGAAAAACATCGACCGGCGCGCCGAATCCCGGACGGCAAATCCCGCATCCTCGACGGCCTTCCGCGCATCGATCGGCCGGCAATCGACCCATACCGGAAACGCCTTGTGCGCCGCTTCGTACAGTCTCGACATCCCGTTTGGTTTCTTCTCCAGCGCCATGGCGACGATTCCCAAACGGCCGCCCGGCGTCAGTATCCGCCGGCATCGCTCAAGGACGATCGGGATTTCCGGCGTATCGAACAATTCAAGGGTAAAACTCAGAAATACGGCGTCGAAGGGGCCGGGCCGGAAGGGAAGCAGCGCGCCGTCCGCGCAAACCAGCATCGTCCGGCATCCTTCGCCGCGGCGCGTCAGCCTTCTTGCGGACGCCGCCAGCATACCGTCGGCCAAATCGATTCCGACCGCCGCGCCGGACCGGCCGGCGGATTCCGCCATTCGAAGCAGCCCGGCACCGGTACCGATACCGATTTCGAGAACCTTTTCCCCGGGCCGGATGTTCAGACGGCGGATCGCGTCGTCGCGCAATCGGCCTTCCGCGCCGCCCGAGAGCATGTCGTAGAAGGACCCCAGGCGGCTGTAGTATGCCCTGGCCTGCTGTTTGGTGCGGGTGACCCGCGAAGGAGAGGGAGTTGTCATAGCCCGAGAGGATTTCCGCCGGACGATTGACCGAACGGTTTCCGGCGGTCAGCCGGCCGAGCGGGATTTTTTCTTTCTACCCAATGGTTTTTTCTTGGTCTGCGGCTTTTCCTCGGACGCCTTGTGCAGCGCCCGGCGCAGCACCTCATCGATATGCTCTACAAAGGCAATCTTCAGTCCGCTGCGGACGTTCTTCGGGATCTCGGTCAGGTCCTTTGCGTTGTGCTTGGGAAGGATCACGGTCTGCAGTCCGATCCGGTGAGCGGCGAGGACTTTCTCGCGCACGCCGCCGACCGGAAGAATCCGCCCGCGCAGCGTGATCTCGCCCGTCATCCCGACTTCGTGGTGCGTCTTCCGTCCGGTGAAGGCGGAAACGAGGGCGGTGGCCATCGTAATCCCCGCGCTCGGCCCGTCTTTGGGGATCGCCCCTTCGGGGATGTGGATATGCACGTCGGTTTTTTCGAATCGCTGCGGATCCAGGCGGAATTGCTTGGCGCGGGATTTCAGGTACGACACCGCCGCCTGGGCGCTCTCCTGCATCACGTCGCCGATCTGTCCGGTGATTTGAATATTGCCCTTTCCGTCGAGCAGGACGACTTCCACAGGCATCGTATCGCCGCCGTTCTCCGTCCAGGCCAAAGCGGTGGCGACTCCGACCTCATCCCGTTTTTCCGCTTCCGGCGGGAAGAATTGCTGCGGTCCCAGGAACTTCGGCACGGACGCCGCCCGCACCCGCTTGGGGATTCGCTTTCCCTCCGCCTTGC
>JBJYXS010000348.1:0-3947 GCA_046260075.1 Anaerolineales bacterium
CTCAAGCGGGCCCGCAAGGCGCCCACCTACACCAAGCGGTAGGCGCGGACCGATTTCAAGTTTTCCCAAGCCGGGGTACACTTACCCCGGCTGCTTTTTTCTTCATAACCGCAGAGGCGCAGAGAGCGCAAAGGTTTTTTTAGTTTATTCTCTGCGTCCTCCGCGACTCCGCGGTATTTCTGGAAGGCGCTGGTAGAACACCAAAACCACGATTTCACCGCAAAGACGCAGAGAGCGAAAAGGTTTTTTGGTTTTTTCTCTGCGTCCTCCGCGACTCTGCCATGTTTCTTGGAGGCGCTGGTAGAACACCAAAACCACGGTTTCGCCGCAAAGACGCAGCGAGCGCAAAGAATATTACCTGGAAAACTTTGTGTTCTTCGCGTCTTTGCGGTAAAAAGGTTTTTCGAGGCATGCTATGACGAAAAAAATCACCATCGTAGGACTCGGCCCGGGCGGGGCGGCGCTGATGACCCGGGAAGCGCGCACTGTGTTGGACGCCGCCGGAGAGATATGGGTCCGGACCGCGCGCCATCCGGTGGTCGACGAGCTTACCGCCTTGCCCTGGAAACCGATGGATTCCTTCTACGAGCGGGAGGATGATTTTTCCGGCGTGTACCGGGCGATCGCGGACGAGGTGCTGCGGCTGGCGGAACGTCCGGAGGGCGTGGTGTACGCCGTCCCCGGCAGCCCGCGCGTCGGCGAAGCGACCGTGGCGCGGATCCTGGATCAGGCCGGACGGCGCGGCACGCCGGTGCGGATCGTCGAGGGGTTGTCGTTCATCGAACCGGTGCTGTCTGCGATGGACATCGACGCCCTGGACGGACTCCACGTGGCTGATGCGGTGGAACTGGCCGCCCTCCACCATCCGCCGTTTCCCCCCTCGGCGCACGCGCTGATCGCCCAGTTGTACAGCCGGGATCTGGCCGGAGAGGTGAAGCTGACGCTGATCAACCAATACCCGGACGAATTTCCGGTGCGGCTTATCCATGCGGCCGGAACCGCCGGACAGGCGGTGGAGGATCTGCCGCTGTACGCTATCGACCGGAGCGAAGCCATCGCCCACCTGACCGCGCTTTACATCCCGCCGTGGAAGGGGGCGTTGGAATCGTTCCAGGAGACGATCGCAAGGTTGCGCGCGCCGGGGGGATGCCCGTGGGATAGGAAGCAAACCCACCGCTCACTGCGCGGAAATTTGGTGGAGGAAGCCTATGAGACGCTCGAGGCACTCGACCGCGAAGACTCCCGCGCCCTGACCGAGGAACTCGGGGACCTGCTGTTGCAGATCCTCCTGCATGCCCAAATCGCGACCGAGGCGGGGGATTTCCGCATGGCGGACGTGATCGCCGGGATCGATGAGAAGATCCATCGCCGGCACCCGCACGTGTTCGGCGAAGCCCGGGTGGACGGTGTCGACCAAGTGCTCAGGAACTGGGAGGATATCAAGGCCGCGGAACGAAGCGGTGCGGCGGAGAAGAAAAAGGGACTGCTCGACGGCGTGCCGGTATCCATGCCGGCGCTGGAACAGGCCATCAGCCTGCAAAAACGGGCGGCGCGGGTGGGATTTGACTGGCCGTCGGTGGACGGGGTGAAGGCCAAACTCGCCGAGGAGATCGGCGAGCTGGAAGCCGCGCGGGACGAAGACGAACGGTCCAGCGAACTGGGGGATGTGCTGTTCGCAGCAGCAAATTACGCGCGTTGGCTGAAGGTGGATCCGGAATCCGCCCTGCGCGAGGCGAACGCCCGCTTCCGCCGGCGCTTTGCGGGCGTGGAGGCGGGCGCCGAGCGGATCGGCAAGCCGTTGCGGGAGATGTCGATCGAGGAACTGGATGCGTTGTGGGAGGAGGCGAAGAAAGAGGGGAAGTAAGCGGCGGAACGGGGAAAAACCGCCGGACCGCTACGGCAGCAGCCATGGCCCCAGAAATCCCGCGTACAGTATCAATCCCGCAAGCCCACCGATCACCAGCGATCCCGCCGCCGTCCTCCGCGCCTCAGCCGGTTTCCGGCGCCCCGGCCAGGCTGATCAGCACTACGTTCTGGGAGAGACTCGCCTGGCGCCATTCCTCACCCACAACCCCTCTCCTGGCTTATGCCAGGAGAGGGGAGCCGGTGCTGTTCCGGCGGGGTGGGGATGGATGCTAAGGATTTTGCATCTGCTCGTACGCCGCCAACACGTTTAATATGCCGTAACCGAAGCTGTTGTTGGGAATTCCCGTGGCGGTGTCCGATCCGCACAGGCAGGGCATTCCCTGGTCTTGCATCACGCCGCATGCCGAATCGATCGCTACGGGATCGGCTGTCCGCTGGAGGATCGAAATCGTTCGATCGATATCGCCGATCAGCTCGGGGAAGGCCGACCACAACAGCGCCGCCGCGCCGGCGACGTGCGGTGCGGCGATAGACGTCCCGGCCGAAATGGTGTACTTCCCGCCCGGTATGCACGAGCGGACCAGCCAACCGGGCGCGACGAGATCGGGCTTGACGATCCCGGCCGAAGGCCCCCGGCTGGAAAAGAACGCCAGCGCGCCGTCCTTTTCGGAAGCCCCGACGGTGAAGACGTCGGCGGAGTCGGCGGGCGGGTCGGATGCCGTTGAGCAAGCCGGGCCTTCGTTGCCGGCCGCTGCCACCATCATGATGCCCGCGGTCCGCAGAATGGAAAACGCCGGGGCGAGCATCCCGGCGCCGCAGCCTTCGCGCGGCGGGCAGCCCCAGGAGTTGTTGACAATATGCGGCGCTAGGTCCGGACGGCCTTCGAGCAGGGGATCGCCGTTGATCGGAAACGGCGCCAGGAAGAACTCCAGGCAGGCAAGGTAAGACGCCGGGTTGCCGATGCCGTATCGCATGGCGCGGCATCCGATCCAGCCCGCGCCGGGCGCCATGCCGATTTGGTTCGCCGTTCCTTCCCGGCCGAGTACCGTGCCGAGCGTATAGGTTCCGTGGCCGATGTCGTCCCACGGTTCCGCGCTGCCGTCCCAGGGGTCGTACCAGTGGTAATCGTGCGACGCCGCACCGGCCGATCCCCCGCGGTATTGGGCTTGCAGGGCCGGATGGGTCCAATCCACTCCGGTGTCGATCCCGCCCACGACGATCCCGCTTCCGTCCACGCCTTCGGCCCAGAGCGAAGGCGCGCCGACCGCGGAGATGTTCCACTCCACGCCGTTGCCCGCCATCGGCAGGGCCAGCATATCCATGGTTTCGACGTAATTCGTCAGGCGCACGTTCGGATTGTCGACGACCTCGCGGACTTCCGGCCGGGAGGCGAAGACGGACATCAGATCCCGGCGGCCGTAGACTTCGATCAGATTGATCAGATAGTGCGGGCGGTACGCTGCTCCCAGCCGGTCGAGTTCGGCCCGCGCGGAAGATTGCGAACGGAAAGCGGTTTCGGTCAATGCCTGGTAGATGCCGGCGATTCTCTCCGTCCGGTCCGAAAGGTCTTCCGCGCCGGAGAGGTCGGCCTGCTCGCGGAATATGATCAGGAAGCCATCCTCGACGGTTCCGGGATGGCCATACAGCACATAGGAGGCGCCGGAGAGAGCCAGCGCAAGAACGGCGAAGGCGGCGGAAACGGACGCGCGCACTCCGAGCGGCTGCCGGACGGCCAGGGCACGAACCGCCGCCCGGACGCCGGCCAGAAGGATTATCAGCAGGAAAACGATGCCGACGCTCTCCAATGCGGCCGGATGGGGCAATCCGAACTCCATCCGTCCGTCCACCCAGGCGGGAAAGCCGAACTCGAAGGCTGCGTGGACAAGGATCGCCCCGCCCAGCGATCCGCGGGCGGCCAGTTCGGTGGCCAGCAGGCCGACGGCGATGGTATTGAACAGGCGGAAGACCGAAAAAATATCGCCCAGCGGAAGTATGTACCCCGGCTGCATCGCCAACCCGAACAGCATTCCCATCAGGAAGCCCAGGCGCGGCTTGCCGGTGGCGCGGGCCACCATCGCCGC
>JBJYXS010000348.1:4047-5255 GCA_046260075.1 Anaerolineales bacterium
GAGAGGATCAGCCCGATGGCCGGCTGCGGAAGGGCGCCGGGCCTTGGCACCAGGGGGATGATTTCAAAGCTGGCCGGCACGTAATCGAACAGCAGCATGCCCGCCGCCAACGAAAGGATGGGGGCCAGCGCCAGCCACGCAGCCAACGCTGCGGCCAGCAGAAGCGCGGGCAGCAGGCGGTCGGATGGATGGGGCGGAGGGTTGGACGGCGGACGGTTTGGGATCATGTCGGATGCAGTTCCCGGGGATCTAGGAATTGGATCTCGTCGCGGAACGCGCAGCCGGTGGACGTCGCCAAGCCGTCCTGCAGGTTCTGAAGCTGGATCCGATTAAGGCTTTGGACAAGTTCGACGGGCGACAGGCCGGCCGGGACCTGATCGTAATCCAGGTAACCGAAGAAGTATCCGGACCAGAAGAACGAGAGGTATTCGAATTCCTGCGCGCGCGCGAGGCGGATCATCGTCCGCAGGAAGAGGATGTCGAGCGGCTGCCAAAAACTATAGACATCGCGCATGTACACCTCTTCGTATGAGATATCGGATTCGAGCTCGCTGGGGGTCGTCTTATAGAGCCAGGCTTCACCGACGATCACTTTCCGCCCGGCGGCTTTCGCCAGGTCGGCGCTTTGCAGCAGGATGTCCAGGTGATCGGCCTCTGGTGAGACGACCGGATAGATGTGGATGTTATAAAACTGCAGGCCCTCCGTCTGCAGGAAGGCCTCCCGAAAGGCAGGATCCTCCCAGGTCGCCGTTCCGCCGCCGAGGAGCATGTCCGGCGGCGAGCCGATTTCGGCCACCGTTCGGGCAAGGAATTGCCGGTACTCCTCGGCCGAAAAATCCAATCCGGTGATCCGCTGCTCGGATTCGGGTTCGTTGCCCAGCGAAAGGTAATCCGGTTTGACTTCGCGCGCGATCACCACCAATTGCAGCCTGCGTTTCTCGAAATATTCCTCCCGGCTGATCTGCGACCAGTCCACTTCGACGTTGGAATATTGCGGATCCGGAAAAACCGGTCCGGTCTCCACCAGTACCCGCAACTTGCGGGCGTGCGCCTCCTCCACCGTCAGGCGGAAGAACTCCAAGTACGACAGACTGTCCATGTCGAGGGCGGTCAGCAGCGGATCCGGTATCTGGATGGTCACCCCGGTCACCCCGGCGGCCTGCAGCCGGTCGAGATATAAACGGACCGCCGGAAGCGCGGAAGGCTGC
>JBJYXS010000349.1:0-5287 GCA_046260075.1 Anaerolineales bacterium
GATTCTAAAACCACCAAATTCCCCTTTCGCAGAACCGGGCGGATGGACTCCGCCGCCGCCCGTACATAGGTGAGGTCGGCGGTCTTGTTCGCATGGATCGGTGTCGGGACGGCGATGATGAAGGCATCGGCCTCGGTCGGCGCCGGCTGGATGGTTAAATTCCCCGATTGGAAGGCTGCCTGAACAATGGTACGCAAGCCGGGTTCCCGAATATGCAATTCGCCGTTACGCAGGGTGTCAACAACCTTCGGATTAACGTCTACTCCGATGACCTTCACTCCGCAGGTGGCGAAGGTGCCGGCGGTCGGCAAGCCGATATACCCCAATCCTAAAACGCAGATTTTTTCGAATTTCACTTGATCTCCGAGAAGGCGGGGGCTCATTCCGCCGCCGAAGAGGATTCTAGCATACGACAAGCTGCGGCGGAAAGCCGGTACCCTCCCGGCGATTCGCATGCGAAGGCGGATCGGTAACCTTTGCCGTCCCGGCGGCAAAGGGCTTTCCCAACGCCGATCCAAAGCGGAAAGAACGCCCGGAAAAAGAAAAATGCCGCTGGCAAACGGCATTTCCTTCCGATGGAAAAAGGCGCGCCCGGCGTGACTCGAACACGCGACCCCTTGCTCCGCAAGCAAGTGCTCTATCCAAACTGAGCTACGAGCGCATCTTGTAAACGGGCGGCTCGTCATCGGCGGGCCGTCCAGGCGGGGAGGCAGGGATTCGAACCCTGGGTAGAGCTTTATGGGCCCTACAAGCGCTTAGCAGGCGCCCCCGATCGACCAACTCCGGCACCTCCCCAAGACAATAGCGGAGGGAGAGGGATTCGAACCCCCGGTGAGGTTGCCCCCACAGCTGTTCTCAAGACAGCCGCCTTAAACCACTCGGCCATCCCTCCTTGACATTGTGGGTTCTCCTCGCCGAGCGCGCGGATTGTACCATGCGCCCGAGCCGGATGTCAAAAACCGCCGGCTGCTTTCAGGGATTTTACGTCTCGGTCTCCTCCGGCGCAACCGTCGGCGTTTCCCCCGGAGACGGGGTTACCAATCCATGCAAGTGGTTATAGGCTTCGTTTTTCCAGTATTCCGGAACGTCTTCCAAAGCCAGGAGTTCCTCCCAAAGGGTTTCCGCCTTCGCGTTGTTGCTGTATTTCTCATACGCAAGGGCAAGCCAACCGATGGCATCCGCGGTTTCTTCCACGGTGACCGCCAGTTCGCGGGCATGGATCAGGATTTCGATCGCCAACCCGGGTTTCCCGTATTCCAGCAACGCGCAACCGTATGTGAATTGCGTGGAATACATATTGGGCGCCCGATCGGAGGCGATTCGAAGGTCCTCCACGGCCTTTTTGTATTCGGCCGTCAATCGGTATACCTTGCCCCGGCACAGCCGGGCTTGGACCGAATTGACGTTCAGGTCTACGGCATGGGTACAGGCCTCCAGCGCTTGCGGGTATTGGCCCGTCCCCGTATAGGCTTCACCGAGCCGCAGCCAACCCAGAATTTCCTCCGGATCATACGTGGTGTATGTGACCAGCGGAAACACCGCCTGTTCATACGATTGCAATGCATCGTACACTTCGCCCAAGGCCAGATAGCCTTCCAGGATGGTCGGATCAATGCCTTGTGCGCGGAGGATGTTCTGCTCGGCCAGTTCCGCCTGCCCGGTCCTCACCTGGGCCCGCCCGAGGCGGATCAATACAAAGGCGTTGTCGGGGGCGATCTGGTTGGCCGTCACCAGGTCGTTCCGGGCTTCCTCCCACCTCCCACGATACCCGTAGAAAAAAGCCCGCTCAATATAGGCATCGACATATTGCGGATCCCGTTCCAGGGCCCGGTCGAGGTCCCGATCGTAATCGTTGTCGGGGTTGTTCTGCTTGCTCCACAACGCCCGGCCAAAATACGCCGGCGCGTAATCCTTGTCGATGGCGATCGCCAGCTCGTATTGCTCCAGCGAATCCTTCATCTTCCATTGCAGCCGGTAGACTTCGCCTTTCAGGTAGTGGGCCTGAGCCGACACTTTATCGACGGATAACACCTCGTCCAAATAGACGAGCGCATCTTCATATCGTCCCTCGCCTATGGCGTCCAATGCGTCGTTCAGCGGGTCGTCCTGCGTATCGGTGACCGACATCGGCGTGATGCCATAGCGCGTCGTAGGCGTGAAATCCACGCCGATGAACGTGGCAAAGGGTATCAGGTTGGAGGGATTGACCGTTTCTTCCAGGGTTGGAATGGGACGGAAGGTGGCGGCTTCGGTCGGAGCCGGGGTATCGGTGGTGGAGAGGGCCGAGACAACCGTCTGCGATCCGCCGAACAGCGGAACCTGCAGCGCAGTGGAACGCACCTGCAGGATGACGATCGTCGAGACGACGATCACAGCGAAGAATCCCAATAGGGCGATGACGGCATTTTCGCGGTTGCGGTGCACCTTCCACCACTCGCCCAGAGTGTTGATCCGCCCGGCGGCTTGATGCGGCATCGGCGCCGAGCGGTGCTGCCGCAACGGGATCTCCGATTCCTTTTTAAGGGAAATCTGGCCCATGATCCCCAATCCCAATTGGGCCAGTGTGTGGTTCGGACGCATCTTCAGCACGGACCGCAGACAATAGACGCTTTCGCGTTCGCTGTCCACGACCGCGCTCATCCACAGCCAGTAATCCGGGTTTGTGGAATCCGCCCGCAGGAGACGTGCCAACAGATCACGCGCGCGGACCACCTCACCTGCGCGTGCCGCTGCCACCGCCTCGGAAAACATCGTATCTTCGGCCATATCCGCAGATGTCGTTATTTTAGCCCATCCCCGCCATCCGGGTAAAGTATAATCACCTAGGATTTACCGAATTTTTACCCGGGAAACCGTTAATCCTATGACTATGCAAAAAGCGTTCCTCATCAGCATACTGGCCGCCGCCGTGCTGGCCGCTTGTTCCCCGGAAGGCCCTCTGGGCTTTCTGGCGCCTGCAGCAACCCAAACCCCGACGGCGGTATTCACCGCCACACCCACTCCGCCTTCCCTGGCCGCCCGGGTGAACGGGGAAGGAATCCTGCTGGAGGATTTCGAGCATGAGCTATCCCGCTTCGAGTCGGCGCACCAACGGCTGGGCCATGACCTCTCCACTCTCGGAGATTACCGCCATATGGTGCTGCAATCCATGATCGAAGAGCGGGTTGCCGCCCAGGCGGCGGAGGCCATGGGCCGGACCGTCCTGGATGATCAGCTTGACGCTGTTCTGGAATCCATCCGCCAAGGCCGCGGCGGCGAAAGCGGTTTTCAGGCCTGGCTCAGGGAGAATTTCTACTCGGGCGAGGAATTCCGGGACGCGATCCGTCGCCAATTGCTTGTCCAAGCCGCGACCGACAGCATCGCCGCTCAAGTCCCTTCTTCCACCGAACAGGTGCACGCCCGTCACATCCAGGTCGGGAACGCCGAATTGGCCGAAAATCTGCGGGCACAAATCGCTTCCGGAGCGGATTTCGCCGAATTGGCGTTTGCCTACTCCCAGGACTTTAGTACCAATGCCAGCGGCGGCGACCTCGGTTGGTTTCCACGCGGCATCCTCACGATGCCTGAGGTGGAGGAAGCCGCCTTCTCCCTCCCGGTGGGGCAATTAAGCCCGGTCGTGCACAGCCTTCTGGGATACCATATCATCCAAACCTTGGAACGGGATCCTGACAGAGATCTTCCGCCGGCGGTGCTGGATCTGCTTCGCCAGCGGGCGGTGCAGGACTGGCTGGCACAACTCGTGCAAAGTGCATCCGTGGAATTGTTTATATAATGGAAGGGGCATCGGCGGGCGGGGCGAACGGACCGGCAGCAGCCTCCAAGCCGGATGCGGTGAGGAAACACAATCGGTTTCGGGGAGCATAAAGGATCAGAGCCATTCCGTTCACGGCCGGCAGGGAAACCCATGGACGAAGAGATCCCGTTGGAAAGCAACGAACCGAATACCTCGCTGACGCCGCTGCTTTGCAACATCCTGGCGATGTTTTTCCTGTTCCTGGCCTGCCTGTGCCCGGGATTTTCGGCACTGATCTTTGCCGCCCCCGATTTCCCATTAAACCCGCTTCCCCCCGGCGGATTCGGCAGGTGGAGTCCGACCCCAACCAGCACCCAGACTCCCGTCATCTACTATCCGGAAACATGGACGCCCTCTCCGTCACAGGAACAGACCATCCGCCCGTCGCGCACACCGCCGCCGATTACGCCGACGATCACGCTGTACTACGACCCCGACAATCCCAACCCGGTATCCACTTCGGGGCCGTTCTTCCCGTTCATCGTCGAAAGCGGCCACCCGGAATATTCCCCCAGCCCGCAAGGATGCGCCTGGATGGGGATTGCCGGAACGGTGACGGACTCCGAAGGTTCCCCGATCAACAACCTGCTGGTCGTCGTCCGGGGCGACCTGGCCGGCAACGCCATCGACGTAGAACAAATCACCGGCTCGATTTCCGAAGAACGGATCGGAGAATACGAAATCACGCTGGCCGACGATCCGATTTATTCGATCAACAACCTTTCCATCCAATTGCTGGACGGCGACCGGAATGCGATTTCCAAGCAAGTCTTCTTTAACACGTTCGCCGGATGTGATAGGAACCTGGTCACATTGAATTTCGTTCAGAACACCTCTTAATCCAGGGAGCAGGAAATGGGATTTCTTTCGATCCCAACGTACGGCACTTCGGAAAAACCATTGCGGCGCGCCACGCCGGCGTTTTTCGCGACGGCATTTCTGCTGTGTGGAGGAATCGTTCTTTCGGCATGCTCGCGGGAACCGGCCGACGGCGTCGGTACGAAACCGGGCACGCCCGGCCCTGTGGATGCATCGGGCGTCTATCCGCTCCCGGAACCCGGCACCGCCGCTCCCCGGACCCTCCCCCACGCGGAAGGCACGAACTCGGTGTTCCTTCCGGCCGTTATCAATGAAAAACCGCCCCTGTACCCCTTCGAACTCCAACAGACCGGCGTGATGCCCATCCAGGGTTTCTTCGGATGCGAGTGGACCGGCGTGGCGGGGCAGATCTTCGATCCGACGGGAGATCCGATCCAGAACCTTATCGTGCATCTGGAGGGATTCTGGAACGGCGCCTCCGTTTCCACGGAAGTGCTCTCCGGCACCGCCCCGCAATATGGACCTGCGGGATATGAATTCCTCCTGGGAAGCCAACCGCTCAACAGCTCCCAAGCATTGTGGGTCCAGTTGCGGGATGCCACAAACAAACAGATCTCCGCCCGGGTGTACTTCAACACCTACAACGACTGCGCCCGCAACCTTATCCTGATTAAT
>JBJYXS010000350.1:0-5943 GCA_046260075.1 Anaerolineales bacterium
TAGGGCAGCATGGTGAGAGCGTAGAACTTTTTCCGGTCCGGATCGATGACCGATCGGTACAGGCCGTCCCGCTCCCAGGCTTCCTGCCATTTGGACTCGATGACATCCGGCCGGTATTCCTCGGATTTGACCGAAGGCGCCGATGGGGCGGCTTGGCCCGGTTTCCCCTTCGCCTTGGCGGAGGCCTTTCCGGCCGGCGCCGATCGTTTCCGCACAGCGGGCTTGGCGGCCGCCTTCCTTTTAATGGCGGTGGCGGGCGCCTTTCGCGTTGTCCGTTTCTTCCCGGGCTTGGCGGTTTTCTTCTTTTTCGATGTCGGCATCTACTCCTCCTTCTCCTGTCCCAACCCCCCATTCCCTTCTACTTCCCCTTCCCCCCTTCCCGTAATACGGGAAGGGGGGAAGGAGGGGCTAGGACAACAAATCCCCTTCGCCAGGGACGAAGGGGATCCGCGGTACCACCCTGATTACCCCGCGCTGCGCGCGGGATCTCTCATCTGCTGTAACGGGCTTGCCCGCCGCAGGTTGCTACTGGCTGGCCTGCGGGGCGCGGCCCCACGGAAAATCTCCTCGGGGCGGGACCGGCGAGTTCAGCCTGATGCGTTCCGCGGACGCAGACGGGACTTTCACCACGGCATCCCGTTCTCTGGCGGAAGGCTTACTACTCCGGTTTTACGCCGTATATTGTTTTGTGCTCCGTTTTTCCCGTAAGCGGCGGAAACCGGTCGTTTCCGCATCACCGCCCAACTATAATTTGCTTCGGCGGCTTTGACAAGGGAGAGGATATCCGCAACAAACCTAGCCGCGCAGCCTCGGGAAGGAAGTTCCGGCTCAAGTGCGGCACACAGAGCAACAGACGATGGATCATCCGGCCGTCGATCCGGCCCGCGTATATAATGTAGCCGATTGCCGTTGCTGTTCCGGACAGTAGCATATGCACGATCATTTGCTTGTCACTAAATTATCGGTTCCCCCCACCCCTCCCGGATACGTCGTCCGTGGGCGTCTGCTGGAGCGGCTGGACGAAGGCATTTCCCGCAAACTGATCCTGATCTCCACCCCGCCCGGGTTCGGTAAGACCACCTTGCTGGGTTCCTGGGTCGAGCGGCTGGACGGGTATTGCGCCTGGATTTCCCTCGACGAAGGCGACAACGATCTGCCGCGTTTCCTGGAGTATTTAACGGCGGCGTTCCGTGATTACGAAACGGATGCCCCGGATGAGATCCCGCCGTTCCTGCGCCCTCCCCGGGAACATGCCGAACAGATCCTCACGCACCTGATCAACACGCTGGCCGGGAAGACGGAACCTGCCGTACTGGTTCTCGATGACTACCACGTTATCGAGGAGAGGGGCGTGCACCAGGCGATCCGCTTTTTCCTGACCCACATGCCCCCGACGGTCCACCTGGTCATCGCCTCCCGGGCGGATCCCCCGTTTCCGCTCCCGCGATGGCGGGGCCGCGGCGAAATGGTGGAACTCCGTCAGGACGATTTGCGCTTAACGGCCGGGGAAACCGCCGAATTCCTCTCCCGTACGATGGATATCAACCTTCCCGAAGAGGATGTAAGAACGCTTACGGAATACGCCGAAGGCTGGTTCGCGGGGATCCAATTGGCGGCCCTGTCGATGCGCCGGCAATCCGATCCGGCGGATTGGATCCACAACGCCGGATCCGCCAACCGCTATATCCTGGACTACCTGATGGACGAAGTCTGGCGGCGACAGCCGCCCGATGTGCAGCAGTTCCTCCTGCACACATCGATCCTCTCCCGTTTCTCCGCGGATGTATGCGATGCGCTGACCGGCGGCGGAAACGGCCGCGAGATGCTCGAACGGTTAATGCGCGCCAATCTGTTCATCTCACCCCTGGATGAAGGACGGAATTGGTTTCGATACCACCGGTTGTTCGCCGATCTGCTGCAAGCCCGCCTGCGGCAGAGCCGTGCCGGTGATCTGTATCGCCTGCACCGGACAGCCGGTGATTGGTTCGAACACAACGGTTGGGTCTATGAAGCCGTCGGTCATTACCTCCAGGCGGAGGATTTCGAGTTCGCCGCGCGGCTCCTGGAGCAATCGGCCGAGGAGGAACTGATCCGCGGCACGACGGCATCCTTCTCCCGGCGGCTGGAAGCCCTGCCGGCCGGCATCCTCGCCGCCCACCCGCTGCTGTGCGTTTTCCAAGCTTGGATGCGGATGCTTGGCGGTCGAACGGCTGAGGAAGTGGAGGAGCGGTTGCAGTGCGCCGAATCCGGGCCGCTGGATCCGGCTACCGCGGCGAAGGTGAAGGCGGTGCGGGCGCTGTTGGCGTACATTCAGGATGATTCCCATTCGGCCATCCGGCTGGCGGAGAAGGCCCTGGCGGGTTTGCGGGAAGACAGTGTGTTCCTTTGGAGCATCGCCGGGTTGAGCCTGAGTTCCTCGCGCTTGGCGGAGGGCGATCTGGCGGGCGGATTGAACATGCTTTCCGAAGTGCATCGCAAGGCCGAGGCGGCCGGCAACCGGTTGATCGCCTCGCTGTCGGCGGCGGGAATCGGCAAACTGCTGATCCGGCAGGGGAAACTTCATCAAGCATACGCCCTCTGCCGGAAAATTCTCGCCCCGGATTCCGAGACACCCGGGAAACTATCCCCCGCCGAAGGGATCCTGCTGTTGGTGCTGGCGGAGATCCACCGCGAATGGAACGAACTGGATCTGGCCGCCGAGGAAGTCCGCCGTGCGATCCCGCTGGTCCGCCGATGGACCGAAGCCCGTCTGGTAGACGCCAACTTCATCCTCTCCCGGATCCTGCTCGCCCAGGGGGATGAAGCCGGTGCACTCTCGGCTCTCACCCAGGCCCGAGAGGCGGCCAAGTACACACGCATGACGGAAATCGACGACCTGGCCGTTGATGTGCTGCAAGCCCAAATGCACATCCGCCGGCGCGAATTCGCCCCTGTCGAGCGGTGGATCCGCGAACGCGCGGTCGACAGGTTTCAAGGGCCGGACGACGTGCAGCGGCGCGGCACGGCCGACGACCGCCATTTGCGTAAATACGAACACCTCGCCTTGGCGCGCTATTACATCGCCCGCAATCAGCCCGCGAAGGCGCGCAAACTGCTGGGGGCCTGGCGCCCGGAATTGGAACGCCTGCAGCGCAATGATATGGTCCTGCAGATCCTCATCCTGCAGGCGCTCGCTTGGCGTGCGCAGGGCGATTCCAACCGGGCGGTGGACGCGCTGCAACAGGCGCTGCGGCTCGCCGAAGGGGAAGGATGCATTCGGTCTTTCGTCGATGAAGGAGCCGAAATGGCCGGTCTGTTGCGCGAGGCGGCCGCCCGCGGCATTGCGCCGGCCTACACGGCCAAGCTGTTGGCCGCCTGCGGCCCGGAGGAGGCGACGGGGAAGAAACAAGCCGCCTCCAGCCTCTTCGCCCTGAGCCGCCGCGAGCTGGAAGTGCTGCAACTCATCGCCGCGGGATGCTCCAACCGCGAAATCGCCGAACGTCTGTCGCTTTCTCCCGGCACCGTTAAGGTCCATACCCGCAATATCTACGGAAAACTGGACGTCAAGAGCCGCACTCAGGCGGTGGCCAAGGCCAAGTCCGCCGGGGTTCTTCCCTAGCTTCGTTTCCCGCCGGCCGGAGGAACATCACGGCTCCGCAGTCCAGACATGCACGACGGCCGCGTTCATCTCCCCTTCGCCCAATCCGCGTTCGATGAGGAACAGCCGTCCTGCGCCGGAATCAAACGCCATGCCGCCGAAATTAAAGCAACAGGGATTCGGAAGGAACAGCTCTTCGGGTTCCCAGACGGCATACGGCAGCGTCGTCCACGGATCGACGGCGCCCAGCGCCGCCTGCCCCAGCGCTTCGGTGTCGTAGAACAGCACCTGCCGCCGGTACGGGCCGCAATGGTATCCGCGGCTCTCGTCGCATGTCCGGTCGCACTCCCCCGCCAGCGGCGCTGTTTCGCATTCCGAATCATCCTCCGGATCGCCGCAGTAGTAGCAATTGGTGGCGCCTTTCAACCCCGCGACGGCGATCGCCGACCGGTCGCCGGCCTGCAGGAAATCCGCTCCGGTCCAATCGTCGCACATGCTGTAACCCGGCAGATCGCAGTCCGTCGCCGTCCCTCCCACGCCGATATCAGGGCCGGCGCAACCCGGATACTTCACCCGGTAATACAGCATGGGCAGCGCATCCAGATCGCCGGACGCGGTATCGGTTTCCCAGGCCCGGAAGGCGATCAGAGTCGGCCCCTGCGAGCCGCCGGCGATCGTTCCTTCGCCCTCCATGCCCGCAGAGCCCGACGGCGCGGTTCCCCGCGCCCGGCCGGTGACCAGGATCCGTCCGTCCAGATAGCGGTCGGCATAAGCCTGCGGCACCGTGAACAGGTAGGATCCCATCTTGCGGCCGTGGAACGGCGGCGCCTTCGGACCGACATGGAAAAGCCCCTGGGTGCCGCCGCCGTCCAAATCGCTGAACCAAATGGTGGGAAACGTATCGTCGCCGTGGCTCCCCTCCGGATACCAGCTGTTGAGTGAACCGTAGATCTTGTCGGACGTTTGGCCGCCCTGCCGGGGCACATAGGCGATGTCGCTGACGAACGCATACGCCTCACTGACGCTTTGCACCAGACCGCCGTCGAAAACGGACATCCCGCGCAGAAAGTCCGCCACGGGCAGATTCTCCCAATCATCGGATCGTTCCGGAGCGGGGATGCTCATCTCGGCGAAATATCCGTTGCATCCGGTCATCCCCTCAAAGCACTGTTCGCCCGCTTCGGTGAGCAGGCCTTCGAACCCGGTGACGAACAAGGTTCCGGCCCCGCCGTTGCCGCCGGGATAGAACGACATGCCCAGGGCGCCCCAATTGAACTCGTCGGGCAGGCGGAACGCTCCCGCATAGGAGAAATCCTCCGGCATCAAGCGGCCGGCGGCAACTTGCCCGCCGTCGCCGGCCGTCGGTCCGATGGCCGGACCGGGCCGATCGGTATCCGATCCCGCCGTCTCGGCGGCGGGCGCCGCTTCGGGGACGGCGCGAAGGCCCAAGCAGCCAAGACCTACGATCGTCATCATGCCCAGCAACACCGCAAGGAAAAACCGTCTGTGTGCGTTCATGCCGATCCTCCTGCACATCGCGCGGAGAGACACAAAGGAATGAGGAGAACGAATGGATTAAAGCCCCGGAGGTTCCGTCTGTCAAACCCTTTGGTAAAGCGGCCACGGAAACGGCAGAGGAAGGCTGGAAAGGCGGTTTTACCACCGCCTTTACCACTTTCGGCAGATACGCTCCCGTCCATTTTCGGATAATCTTGGGATGAAGCACTTCTTCAGAAAGGGATGCAGGCCATGTCCAGCAGACCGTATACGACAAGTCAGGCAGCGGCATACCGGATCCGAGTCGTCGGACGGCTGGACCGCCTGTGGACGAACAGCTTTCCCGGATTCCGGATCAGAACCGGAAAAACACCCGAGGGGATGACGGAGACCCGCCTGACAGGGACTATCCCCGACCAGTCCGCCCTGCGCGGCATCCTCTGCCAGTTGTGGGATTTGGGTTTGACGGTCTCGGGGCTGGAACGGCTGGCAGAGGGATATGCGGAAAGGAGCATCGGAGATGATCAATAACACAAAAAAACCGGCGGCGATGGTCGCCGCCTTCACCGACGGAACGGCGAGCCTGGAGACGGTCGGCGGGAAGGGATTCTCCCTCGCCCGGCTGTGCGCCGCAAGCCTTCCGGTTCCCGACGGGTTTTTCGTCACCACCGCCGCATACCGTCAATTCGTCGCTGACAACGATCTCGCCGGCCCGATTCGCGCCGAGCTGGCGAAGGCCGACATCGCCCGCCCCGCCACACTCGAAGCCTGCTCGCAGGCGATCGGCCGGCTATTCCGCGCCGCGACGGTCCCGGAGGAAATCCGGCAAGCCGTCTTCCGGGCCTACGCCTCCCTGCCGGGCGGGGATA
>JBJYXS010000350.1:6043-10934 GCA_046260075.1 Anaerolineales bacterium
GATCAAGCCCTGATCAATGCCGCCTGGGGATTGGGCGAATCGATCGTCGGCGGATCGGTCACCCCCGACAGCATCACGTTGGAAAAGACCAAAAAGGGACCCAAGGTCGTGAAGGCGCAGATCGCCGAGAAACAGAACATGACGGTGCTGATGGATACGGGAACCGCCGATCGGCCGGTACCCGGAAACAAGCGCACCGCCCCGGTCCTCAGCAAGCGGCAGGCGGAGGAGCTGGCACGTCTCGGAGAGCGGGTGGAGCGGATGTACGGCGCGCCGATGGATATCGAATGGGCCCGCTGGAAGGGAAAATTCCACCTGTTGCAGGCCCGGCCGATCACCACTCTGCCCGACCGCGAAGGCCCTCCCGTCCTATGGGAGCTGCCCGATCCGAAGGGCCAATACCTGCGGACCAGCATCGTCGAACTGCTGCCCCATCCGCTCAGCCCGCTGTTCGCCACAATGGGCATTCGTTATTTCATCGACGGCAACCGGGTGATGGCCAAGGATCTCTTTGGATCCGCATCCGTCATCCCCGACAACTACCTTCTCCCGATCAGCGGATTCGCCTACATGAAAGTCAGCTACACGCCGTCTGAGTGGTGGGCGTTGGTGCGGTACATGGTGCCCAACATGCTGGGCCTGCTGCGCAAGGGCGTGCCCTACTGGCGGAATGTGGGATTGCCGATGTATCAGGAAGCCATCGCGCGTTGGGACGGCAAATCCCTCCCGGATCTCTCCGCGGGAGAACTGCTGGAGGGCGCCCGGGACGTGTTGTACGGATACGCCGTGCATCTCGGCGCATTGATGGCCAGCACCATGGGCCCATCGGCCGGCAGCGAGGGATTGTTCACGCAGGTCTACGAGAAACTCGCGAAGCGCGAAGGCGATCCGCCGGCTCCTACGTTCCTGATGGGATTCGAAAACGCGCCCCTGCGCGCGGAAAAGGACCTCCACGACCTGGCGATGTGGTCCAAGCAACATGCGGCGTTGGCCGACTATCTATCCACCGCGCCCGCTGCGGACATCGCTGCGGCATTCGCCGACGGACGGAATCCCGATCCGGTCCCCTCCTCCGATTGGGAGGAGTGGCGGCGAAGGCTGGAGGACCATCTCCGGCGCTTCGGGTATTCGATCTACAACATGGATTTCGCCGAGCCCTTGCCGATGGACGATCCCGCGCCGATCGTTGAAACTCTCCGCCGGTATATCAGCGGAAAAATCCGCAGTCCATATGAACGGGAACGGGAACTGAGGGACGCGCGCGAACAGGCGACGGCTTCGGTCCGCTCGCGGCTGCGGGGGGTAAAGCGCTGGGCGTTCGACAAGGCATTGGCGTGGGCGCAATCTCAGGCGCCGCTTCGCGAGGACGGGATCGCCGAGATCGGCCTGGGATATCCGCTGCTGCGCCGCATGTTGTGTGAACTGGGAAGCCGGCTGGCCCGGGAAGGCATGCTTTCCAAGGCCGGCGATGTGTTCTGGCTGGAGGAATCCGAATTGGAATCCGCCGCAGCCGCCGTGGACCGCGGGGAAGGACTCCCGGATCTCCGGGAACCGGTCCGCCGCCGGATCGAACAATGGACATCCCGCCGGGCCATCGTCCCCCCGCCGGCCCTGCCGCCCTCCTCAAAATTCATGGGGGTCAACGTCGAGGTCTTCCTGGCGGCGGACGATAGCAGCCAGGGAAAGAACGTCCTCAAAGGCATCGGCACCAGCCCCGGTGTGGTCACCGCCGCGGCCCGGGTGTTGCGCGGGCCGGAGGACTTCGAGCGGATGCAACCCGGCGAGGTGCTGGTGGCGTCGATCACCACCCCGGCCTGGACTCCCCTGTTCGCCATCGCCTCGGCCGTGGTCACCGAAATCGGCGGCCCGCTCAGCCATAGTTCGATCGTAGCCCGCGAATACGGGATCCCGGCCGTTCTGGGAACCGGCGTGGCGACCAAGCGGATCCGCAGCGGGCAGACGGTCACCGTCGACGGCGGCAAGGGTATCGTCCGGCTGGACAGCGGCGGGGACTGACCGTCCACCGAAAACGGAGCCGATCATGATCACCGGAATGAACCGCAACGTCGCCATTCTCTCCCTGACGCTGATCGTCGTGTCGCTGGGGTTCGGGATGGTCATCCCGGTCTTCCCCTTCCTGATCACCGATTTGGGCGGCGGGGGTGCGGAACTCGGCCTGCTGGTTGCGGTGGCCGCGTTGACTGAATTGCTGTTCGGTCCGATGTGGGGCAGCGTCTCGGACAGGATCGGCCGCAAACCGGTGCTGGCGCTGGGTATGTTCGGATTTGCCGTCTCGCTCGTCCTCTTCGGCCTCGCCACCGAGCTGTGGATGCTGTATGTGTTCAGGGCCCTGTCCGGGATCCTGACCTCGGCGGCCTCGGCCAGCGCAATGGCGTATATCGGGGACAGCATTCCGGAAAAGGAACGCGGGGGCGGGATGGGCATCCTCGGCGCGGCGGGCGGACTGGGATTGATCCTTGGGCCGGGATTCGGCGGCGGACTGGCGACGTTTTCTCTGTCTACACCGTTTTTCGCCGGCGCGGCGATCGCCCTGATCACGGTGCCGTTGGTGCTCCTGGCGCTGCCGGAAACCTTGCCGGACGGCCGGTCTTCCGCCCAAAGGCGGAAGCCGCGGCCGTCTTTCCGGCGGATCCTCGACGGAGCCTTCCGCCGCCCGATCGGAATCCTCCTCTTCCTGGCCTTCCTGGCCAGCTTCGGACTGGCGAATTTCGAGGCTGTGTTCGGATTGTATGCGCTGGAAAAATTCCAACTCGGCCCCGGGGAAGTAGGCCTGCTACTCACCATTGTGGGGCTTGTCTCGACGCTGGGGAAGATCTTCACCGGCGCCCTCACCGTCAAGTGGGGCGATTCGGCAGTGATCAAGAGCTCGCTGTTGGCCGGTTCGATCGGTTTCCTCGTCCTGCTGGCCGCCAACTCCTATCTGACGATCCTCCTGGCGACGGGCTTTTTCATCCTCTCCAAGACGTTCCTGCGCCCATCGGTCCTGTCGCTCACCTCCCGCCGGACGACCCTCGGCCAGGGGATGACGATGGGACTCAGCAACTCCTTCATGAGCCTGGGGAGGATCGTCGGCCCGCTGTGGGCCGGGCTGGCCTTCGACATCAATCTGAGTTACCCCTATCTCTCCGGCGCGGCGATCCTGTTTATCGGCTTTATCATCAGCCTGGCCGCCCTGCTGCCGCACGTTGCAGCCCCGATGGAAGCCCCAGGTCCCTAGCCCGCACAACCGGCAGCCCTTTCGGCCGCGCCCGCCCCTCATCAGCCGTCCGATAGTTTTTCTCATTGCCGTGAACGACGATCGCGGCTACGGAGATTTTCAACCAGTCCACAGGGGGAATTGAGCCTTCCCAACAAAAGGCGTACACTAGAGCACAGAAAACCGGTCCCCCGTTTCCGCGAGGTGACGCATGGACCCGATGTTCTATTTCGTCATCATTTTAAGCTTCATTTTCATCAACGCCATCTGTACAGCCGCCATTTTCCTATTGTGGCAGCGGTTGAGTCCGCGGTTTTCCGGAACCGGCTATTGGTTGGCGGGCTACCTTGTGCATTTTACCGGAATCCTGCTGGTCCTCTCGCGTGCGATAATCCCCGAAGCCATCTCGGTGATCCTCGGCAACGGTCTGTTGGTGTTGAGCGTCATCCTTTTGTATATAGGGATGGAGCGGTTCCTTGGAAAACGCGGGGCCCAATGGACGAACGCCGTATTGCTGACCTTGTTCCTGGCGGTTCACATCCATTTTTACACCGTCGTGCCGTATCTGGCGGTCCGCATCATCAACATCTCCGCCGTCCTGCTGATCATCTGCGGGCAGATGGCATGGCTGATGTTGCGCCGGGCGGGTCCGGACATGCTCCCGTTCACACGGGGTCCCGGTCTGGTTTTTGCTGGTGGTTGTCTGGCAAGCGTGGCGCGGATCGTTATCACCCTCTTCGTGCCGTCGGGCGATATCCTCCTGTACGACAGCCCGTACGATACGTTGATGGTGATCTCGTTCCAGTTGCTCCTGATCGCCCTCACCTTCACCCTCTCGCTGATGGTCAACCTGCGCCTGATCGCCGACCTCGAAGGCGATATCGCCATCCGCCGCAGGGTGGAAACGGCCCTGCGCGACAGCGAGGAAAAATTTTCGCGCGCCTTCCATTCGAGCCCGGACGCGATCATCATTTCCCGGATCCGTGACGGGCGGTTGTTGGAAGTAAACGACGGGTTCTGCCAACTTTCCGGATATTCCCGCGAGGAAGCCCTGGACCGGACCGCCGCCCAGCTGGGCCTGTGGCGGAGCGAGCAGGACCGCAAGGAACTGATGGATGCCTTGCGCAGAAAACGTTCGATACGCAACCGGGAAATGCGCTTTCTCGCCAAAGGCGGAAAGGAATACCATTGCCTTTATTCCGGAGAGATCACCGAACTCGCCGGGGAGCAGCATTTGGTGTCGGTCGTGCGCGACATCACCGACCGCAAGATATCCGAAGAGGTGTTGCGGCGGAGCGAGGCGAATTTCCGCGAGGTTTTCGATAACGCCGCGCACGGGATTTTCATCATCGACGTCACATCCGACGGATCCTTCCGGATGCGCGACGTGAACCCCGCCGAAGAACGGACATCCGGCATACACCGCGAGGAAGTGAAGGGGAAAACGCTCTAGTACGCGATATCGGGCAGACTATTGCTCCTTTTCGCATTCGCTGACGAAACCCTCGTACCTCCGCAGGTCGGCCCTGTCCCTGTCGAGCGTCGCCCTGTTGTATCTCTCGTCCCTCTCCACGACGGCCTCCTGGAGCTCGACGGCCCGGCGGAACTCGCGCTGGGAACCGTCCCGGTCTCCCATGGAACGCAGCGCACCACCAAGGCAGGCCCTTATCTCGG
>JBJYXS010000351.1:0-15633 GCA_046260075.1 Anaerolineales bacterium
AGCAGGGCGGCGCTGAGGAGCCGGCCCTTGGGCCCCTTCTCGCCGCTGCCCTCCAAGGCCAGATCGAGGGCGGTGTCGAGGATGCGCAACGGTTCGAGGCTGCCGGTGACGGCTCCGGCCATCCGATAAACGGAACGCACCAGGGTTTTCAGGCGGTCCATTTCCTGGTTGAAGGCGTCGTCGGTTTTGCGGCGCGCAAGCGTCAACCGGTAGTCCAGACGGGAAGCCAGATTTCCCGCACCGCCGGCGATGATCATCAACAGAACGGCCTCCCCCAGCGCCAGGAGCGGTCCGGCGTTGTCGTTCGGGTTCAGCGATAACAATAAGTAGGCCTGGACGACGGCGAGCAGTGTTTCGGCCAACACGCCCCAGATGGCGCCGAAGAAGATGGAAAGGGTGGCCGTGGGCAGCAGCCCGATCCAAAAGATGGCGCTCAGCGATCCGCCGTTCTGCAAATAAATGGGAAGGATCAGCAGCGCGTCCAACAGCGCGATCCCGCCCCAGGCAATGCGCGACAACCGGAGATTCACGTAGCTGCCGATGCTGAGCGCCAGTTGCAGCAGGAACAAGCAGGTGATGGCGAGGAAGGATGCCAGGGGCAGAGTGGCGGTCAGCGGCGCGAGGATCGCCAGCCCCAGCAGCATCGCCCAGCGCAGGGTGATGGTCGTTCGTTCCAGAGATTCCGACGAGTCGGGCAACCTCATGGCGTAATCATATCCGGGAAATCCGGCTTTGCCAACCCTGCCCCGGGACGCGGAAACCTGTGCTATAATTTCGAAGCCCCGCCCGGACAGGACGGGGCATCTTGTGCCGTGCGGTACAACTCCCCATGTCGCATCTGAAATCTCTCGATCTTCACGGATATAAAACCTTCGCCGCCAAGACCCGATTCGAATTCGCGGAAGGAATCACCGCGATCGTCGGCCCCAACGGCAGCGGAAAATCCAACATCGCCGATGCCATCCGCTGGGTATTGGGCGAGCAGGCCTATACCCTCCTGCGCGGGAAGAAAACGTCGGATATGATCTTTTCCGGAAGCGAGCAGCGTCCGCGGGCGGGCATGGCGTCGGCGCTGATCACCTTCGACAACAGCGACGGCGGGCTGCCGATCGAATTTTCCGAAGTCTCGATCGGCCGCAGCGCCTACCGCGACGGATCGAACGAGTATTTCATCAACGATTCGCGGGTGCGCCTGAAGGACATCACCGAACTCCTGGGGCGCTGCGGCCTTTCGGAACGGACCTACACCATCATCGGGCAGGGGCTGGTGGATTCGGCGCTGTCGCTTAAGCCGGGGGAGCGGCGGCGGCTCTTCGAAGAGGCGGCCGGCATCGGACTGTTCCGCTCCCGGCGCGAAGAATCGCTGCGCCGGTTGGATACCACCAAGCGGAATCTCGAGCGCGTCCTGGATATTCTTGCCGAATTGAAACCGCGCGTCGCCAGCCTGCGCCGGCAGGCCAAGCGGGCATCGGATTTCAGCACCTTGCGCGAAGAACTCAAAGACGTTCTGCTGCAGTGGCACGGCTTCCATTGGCGGAGGACCCAGGAGGAATTGCGCACCGCCCGTACCGCAGCCCAAACGGCCGAGAAGGCGCTTTCTGACCTGCGCGAAGCGCAGGAAGAAAGCGACAGCCGCTTCCTGCACATCCGTACCACGCTTGGCGCGTTGCGCGCTCAATTGAATTCCTGGCACCGTCAGGCGTCGGAACTCCACCGGCAGCGCGAAACCCTCAGCCGCGATCTGGCGGTGAACGAGGAGCGGCGAAGGCTGCTGGAGCGTTCGCAAGGCGAAGCCGCCGCCGCCCTCGCCGCAGCCGAGGCCGAACAAGCTGCGTTGGAGGAACGGGCGGCCGAATACGAGCGCGAACGCGAGACGCTGGAAGCCGAGCGGGAGGATATCCGCGCGCAATTGGAGCTTGCGGAGCAAGCCCGCGAATCAGTGGAAGCCAAACGCCTCGCACGAGCCGAACGAATCCAGGCTCGCCAGGATCAAATCAAGGAATTGGAATCCGAACTCGTCCGCTGCGATGCCCACGCCGCGCAATCGGCGGCCCGCCGCGAGGAATTGGCGCAGCGCGAACATTCCGTGTCCGAGACTCATCAAACGGCACAGGCGGCCGCCGCCGAGCACGCCGCCCGGACCGGGGAGAAAATGCAGGATTGGGAGCGCGCGCGGGATCAGTTGGAAGAAGCCCGCACTGCGCAGGCCCATGCACTGGAGGCTGCATCCGGAAAGCTGGCGGATGTCGACCGGGCGCGGGAAGCCCTGGCACGGAAACATGAGGAGGAAATCCGCCTGCGGGCGCGCAGCGATGTCTTGGCCCAGGCGGAAAAGGAACTGCTGGGATACGGCGGCGGGTTGCGGCATCTCATCGGAGCCTCGCAAAAGGGCGTCCTGCAGGGCGTGCTCGGCGCCTTCGCCGCCCGGCTGGAAGTGAAGGCGGAATACGAGGCGGCCATTGCCGCCGCACTGGGCGAATTCCAGGATTCGGTTCTGTTGCAGGAAACCCAATCGCTGGAGGACGCCCTGGAATCGCTGGCCGGGATATCGGCCGGCCGGACCGGTTTGTTGGCGCTGCCCGGTTTGATTCCGTCGGAACCGGTGGATTTTCCGTCCGGACCGGATATCGTCGGACGCGCCAGCGATCTGGTGCGCGCTCCGGCCGCGCTTCGCCCGGCTCTCGATTCCCTCCTGATAAACGTCCTGGTCGTCCGGAATCGGAAGGCGGCGAGAGTCATCGTGGCGGACCTTCCTCCGCACGTCCGGGTGGCAACGCTGGCCGGAGAACTGTTCCATCCCAGCGGGCCGGTCATTGCCGGCCGCGGAGAGGGATCATCCACCCTTTCCCGGGGCCGTGAAATCCGCGAACTCGAACATTCCCTGCAGACGGCCCGTCATGCCGTACAGCGCGCCGAAGAGGGACTCTCCGAAGCCGAAAAAGCCCACCAAGACGCCGTGCAGCATGCGGAGTCGTGCGCCGCGGAACTTGCCGAGCGCCGGCAGGCGGAAGAGGCTTCGCGCATGCAGCTCGAAGAGGCGCGCACGGCGCAGGCCGCGAAGGAAGAGGAAGCCCGTTGGCAGGAAGTCCGCCGCACGGAAATTGAATCCGAGCGACGGACGATCGCCGCCGAGGAGGAAGCGCTGGCCGGGGAGATGGACGGGCTGCGCGGCAAGCTGGAAGGCGCCAAGGCGGATCTCCGTGCGGCATTGGAGGATACGGGGCCGGACGACGCGGCCGAGGCGGGACGCGACATCCCGCACTGGCAAACCCGGCTCGCCCTGACCGGGCAGGCGCTGGAATCCATGGATATCCGCCGCGCGGATGTGCAGGAAAACCTCGAACGTGCGGGCCGCGTGGTCGAAGAATGCCGGAACCGTGTGAAATCCCTCGAAGCCGAACAGGCCGCTTTGGAGACGTCGCTGCGGACATTACGCGAAGAAGAGACGAAAATTTCCGCGATGATCCACGAGACCCAGACCCAGATCGAGCCGGCCGAACAGCAATTGGCTGAGGCGGAGGCCGAACAGGGAACGCTGGAGGAAAGCGAAGCGGAAAGCCGGCAGCGGCTGCATTCCGCCGAACGGCTGTATACCCAGGCACAGGTGGATCTGGCGCGGCGGCAGGAGGAATTGGAGGGTCTGCGCCGCCGGATCGAGGACGATTTCGGATTGGTGGAATTCGAATACGCCAGCGAGGTGACCGGTCCCACGCCGTTTCCGATGGCGGACCTGGTGGAGCGGCTTCCGCACGTGGCGGAACTCTCACCGGAGGTCGAGGATCTGGTAAGCCGTCGCCGGGTTCAAATACGTCGGATGGGCGCGATCAATCCGGAAGCCTTGAAGGAATACACGGAGGTGAAGGAGCGCTACGAATTCCTCACCGCCCAGGTGGAGGATCTGCAGCAGGCGGAGGTTCAGTTGCACGAAGTCATCGCCGAGCTGGATACGATGATGCGTGAGGCCTTCCAGCGCACCTTCGCGGCGGTGGCCGAGGAATTCCCGAAGATATTCGTCCGGCTGTTCGGCGGCGGATCCGCCAAGCTTACCCTTACCGAATCCGAAAACGAGAGTGATTCCGGGATCGACATCACCGCCAAGTTGCCGGGTCGGCGGGCGCAGGGATTGGCGCTGCTTTCGGGCGGCGAACGCAGCCTGACCGCCGCCGCATTGATCTTCGCTCTGCTGAAGGTCGCGCCGACGCCGTTCTGCGTCCTCGATGAAGTGGACGCCATGCTCGACGAATCCAATGTCGGACGGTTTCGCGAGTTGCTGATCGAACTCAGCAGCCAAACCCAATTCATCATCGTCACCCACAACCGCAACACCGTCCAGGCGGCGCAGGTGATCTACGGCGTCTCCATGGGGTCCGATTCGGCTTCGCAGGTGATCAGCCTGCGGTTGGATGAATACGCCGCCCAGGCTGTGGCGGAATGACGGGGGGGAGCACCCAATCGATCCCCTGCGGGATCTCCGTCGCAGGAGGGGGATTCCTCATCCGCTTGACAGCCCATCCCGGGAGTAGTATAAACCGCCCAATTACAACGCCATACGAAATACGCTCTTATCCAGAGAGGCGGAGGGATCGGCCCGATGAAGCCTCGGCAACCTGGCAACCGCCAAGGTGCCAATTCCGACAGGTATTTTCTGGAAGATGAGAGGCGGGAGGACGGCAGCACGGTTTCATCCCTTCTCATCCGGAAGGGTTTTTTTTTGCCGGCGGCCGGAGACCGTATGCCGCGGCGTTCCAAGCCGCATGGGAGACAGTATGCCCGTAAAGATACCGGCAACATTGCCCGCACGAGCCATCCTGGAACAGGAAAACATCTTCGTGATGAGCGAAGAACGCGCCCGCCACCAGGATATCCGGTCGCTGCGGGTCGGAATCCTCAACCTGATGCCGACGAAAATCGTCACCGAGACGCAAATCCTGCGTCTGCTGGGAAATTCCCCATTGCAGGTGGATGTCACCCTGATCCACATGGCGTCGCACCACTCGAAAAACGTGCCGGCCGAGCATTTGATCAACCATTACCGGTCGTTCGCCCAGGTACGGCGCCGGAAGTTCGACGGTCTGGTGATCACCGGGGCGCCGGTGGAGCATCTCGATTTCGAAGAGGTGGATTACTGGCCGGAGCTGTGCGACATCATGGATTGGGCGGAGACGAACGTCTTTGCGTCAATGTATATTTGCTGGGGCGCCCAAGCCGCGCTGTACCATTATCACGGCATTCCAAAGTATCCGCTGCCGGAGAAGATGTTCGGGGTGTTCCCCCACCGGGTGCTGGACCGCCATCACCGGCTGATGCGGGGATTCGATGATGAATTCCTCGCCCCGCATTCCCGGCACACGGAGATCCGGCGGGCGGATGTCGATCGGATTCCGGAGCTGGTTGTTCTGGCGGAATCCGACCAGGCCGGTCTCTACATCATCGCCTCGCGCGACGGTCGGAAGGTCTTCATCACCGGACACTCGGAATACGATCCGCCGACTTTACAAACCGAGTACCACCGCGACATCGGCAAGGGGCTGCCGATCGGCATCCCGGCGAATTATTTTCCAAACGACGATCCCTCGCAGCCGCCGGTGGTCCGCTGGCGGAGTCATGCCGCGCTGTTGTTCGTCAACTGGCTGAATTACCACGTGTACCAGAGCACGCCGTACGATATCCGGAAGATCTCCAAGAAATCGCTATAACGGGATTGCGATCCGGGATCATTCCGCGTTCTTTTGCTTGGGCAATCCGAAGAAGAAGGTCGCCCCGCGTTCCGGCTGCCCTTCGGCCCACACCCGGCCGCCGTGGCGGTGGATGATCCGCTGGACGATGGCCAGGCCGACGCCTGTTCCTTCATACTCCGCGGAATTGTGCAGGCGCTGGAAGACCCCGAACAGCCGGTCGGCATAGTGCATGTCGAAGCCGGCGCCGTTGTCGCTGATGGAAAAAACATCCTCCTCCGGCGTGCAGCGGCAATCCACAATGATCTTCGCCCGTTCCCGGTTGGCGGTGAATTTGATGGCATTGGAGACCAGGTTGGTCCACACCTGCCGGAGCAGAATCGGATCCGCGACGATGCGGGGCAGATCCCCGACGTGGAAATCGATCCGCGCGCGAGACTCGGGCGTGGTCAACTCCTGGAACACCGAATTCACCATGGATTCCATGTCGGTGCTGATGTGGTTGAGTTCGGTTTGACTGTAGCGCGAAAAGGCAAGCAGATTGTCGATCAACTCGTACATGTGGCGGGTGTTGCGCCGCAGGATGCCGCACAGGCGCCGGCCTTCCTCGTCGAGGTGCTTTCCGTAATCCTCCTCCAGCGCCCGGGTGAACCCGTCGATGGCGCGCAACGGTGCGCGCAAGTCGTGGGAGATGGAGTAGCTGAAGGCCTCCAATTCCTTGTTGGTCGCCTCCAACTGCGCGGTCCGCAACACCACCCGCTGTTCCAATTCCCAATTCAGCTTGCGGATTTGCTCCTCGGCCAGCTTGCTCTCGGTGATGTCCTCGTAGGTTCCCAGCAACCCGCGGACGTTCCCATCCAGGTCGCGGAGGGGAATCTTGCTGGTCCGCACCCAGACGCGCTTTCCGTCGGCCTGGGTTTGGGGCTCCTCGTAATTCAGCTTTTCTTTGCCGGTCTCCATTACCGAACGGTCGTCCGCCCGGTACAGCTCGGCCTGTTCCCGCCAGCTCATCTGGCGGTCGTCGCGGCCGATGATTTCCTTGGCGTCCATCAGGCCGGCATCGCGGAGGAACGTGCGGTTGCATCCCAGATACACGGAACGGCGATCTTTCCAGAACACCCGCACCGGGATGGTGTCGAGGACCGTCTCCAGCATGCGGCGCGACTCTTCGAGATCCTCTTCCGTTTTCCGGCGCCGGGTGATGTCGCGGACGGCCGCAATGTGGACCGGTTTCCCAAGCCAGTAGAAAAAGCGGGCGGTGACCTCCACCGGAAAAACGGTGCCGTCCTTCCGGCGGTGAAACCGCATGGGGACGACGAGTACGTCGTCCGGGGCGGCGGGCGTCTCCGCGGTCAGCCGCTGGGTATCCTCCGGCTCATCCGAGAGTTCGACATTCCGCATGGTCAGCAGCTCTTCCCGCGAATACCCGTACAGCGTGGAAGCGGCGTTGTTGGCTTCCAGGATTCGGCCGGTATCGTTTTCGATGAAAAAGATGGCATCGGATCCCAGATCGAACAAGTGCCGGTACCGTTCCTCGTTTTCGCGGAGCGCCGCTTCGCTGCGCAACCGGGCGATGGAGTTGGCGGACTGGGCGACCAGAGTCTCCAGCGATTCCCGGATCGGAAGCGGGATCACGGTTTGCGATGCGGAGGCAAGGTTCAGGCTGCCGATCACCTGTCCGTCGCAGTGGATGGGAATCACCGCCAGGGATTGGAAATGCTTGATCAGGGACGAGGAGTGGGCAAGTTCCCGTAATTGCTTCCTGTCGAAGTAGGCCGGAGTGCCGTGGTGGATGATTGCGGTTTGACGATCATCGGCGGAAAAATGCCGGATTTCGTCGTATAGTTCAGGCGTCAATCCCCGATGGGCGATGAGTTCTATCCCGCCCGCGACGTTTTCCAACAGATAGATGCCCCCGGCGTCCATGCCGGAAACGCGCAGCGCCGCTTCCACGCACAGCCGAAGGCCTTCTTCCATATTGGTCACGGCGTTCAGAGTCAGGGCCAAATCATGCTGGGCGCGGATCAGCAATTCAGCTTCCTTGCGCTCGGTGATGTCTTGGATCAGGCCGTCGTAACTCAGCAGTTGGCCGCGGGAGTCGAAATGCAGCACCGGAGTGTGCCGGACCCAGCGCCGTTTTCCGTCCTTTCGCCACAGGCGGTGTTCGATGATCGATGCGTTGCCGGAAAGGATCCGCCGCACCTGGTCTTCCACCAAGGGGCGGTCCTCCGGGTCGACCATCCGCAACCAAAGATCCGGATCCGCGGCGAATTCCTCCCGCGCATATCCCGTCACCGCAAGGCAGCGGCGTCCGTGTAACGTCTGTACGGCTTTTCCATCATCCACGCGGACATGGTAGATGTAGTCGGTGATCGTCCGGGTGATCCGATGGTAACGTTCCTCGCTTTCCCGGAGGGCTTTCTCCGCGTCCTTCTGTTCGGTGATATCTTCGAAGGTTCCCAGGATCCCGCGGATGTTCCCCTCCATATCGCGCAGGGGCGCCTTGCTGGTCCGCAGCCAACGTTGGGTGCCGTCGTGATCGCGGTGCGGCATTTCATACTGATATTTCGCCTTTCCGCTTTCCATCACTTCGCGGTCGTCCGCGCGGTAGACCGCCGCCTGTTCCGGCGGCAACAAGCGGCGGTCGTCGTGCCCGATGACGTCCTTCGCCGAATCAAGCCCGGTGGCCTGCAGGAAGGATCGGTTGCAGCCAAGATACACCGATTGATTGTCCTTCCAGAACACCGGAATCGGGATGGTATCGAGGACGGTTTCGAGCATCCGCCGGGATTCGGTCAGTTTCTCTTCGGCCTGTATGCGGTCGGTCACATCGCGGGCGGATGCGTAAACGAACGGCCCGTATCGGTAGGCCCGCCATTCCAGGAAGCGGTAGGTGCCGTCCTGGCAGCGAAGCCGGTTGACCACATCCGGCACTTCTTTCTCCCGGCACACTTCTTCAAACGCCGCCAGAGTCCGGGGCCGGTCGTCCGGATGGAAGAATTCGAGGAAATGCCTGCCTACCAATTGGTCCGGAGACTGTCCCAGGAGTTCTTTCCAAATCGGGTTGACTTTGCACAGATTCCCTTGCGGATCGAGAATGCACAACAGGTCCAGCGGGCTGTTGAAAAACGTTTCGAGGTCCTTTGTGCGAAGCGGGCGGGGTTTGGACGTCGACCGGGACCGCGATGGGCTTTTCGCCCGAACCGGGGAGGATCGCTTTCGGCGGGACGGCGTGCGTTTGGCCGTTGACCGGGACCGCGAGGTGTTCTTCGTTCGAGCGGAGGAGGATGGTTTCCGGCGGGACGGCGTGCGTTTGGACATAACGGCCTCCGCGGTTTCCGGCAGAAATGCCGATGAGCAAGTACGAATGCGTCCGCTTACCCTTCGCCGTTTCCGAAGGGGTGGGGTGTTTCCATGATAGCACGAATCCGCCGAAGCCCCCTTGCGGAATGTGCTTGGGATGTGGTGTTCAGGAGGAGGTGAGGGAGAGGAATACGTCTTCCAACGTGGGCTCCGTCATGACGACATCCAGGATCTCAAGGCCTTCCCGCCGGATTCTCTTCAGCAGGCGGTCCGCATCGATGCCGGACGGGGTTATGGCCCGCAAATGGTCTCCGGCCAGGCCGGCGCGCAGGACGTCCGGATCGGCCGACAGCGCGGCCAGCGCCGGAAGAAGCGGTAGGGCGCGGATGTCCCATGCGGTGCCCGGCAGAGCGTCGCGTTTCAGGGCGCCCGGCGAATCGAGCGCCAGCAACCGGCCGTTACTCATGATTCCCACCCGGCCGCAGTATTCGGCTTCGTCCATATAGTGCGTGGTGACCAGCGCCGTCGTGCCTTCCTCCACCAGCCGGTAGATCAAATCCCAAAACGCGCGGCGGGCGGTGGGATCCACACCCGAAGTGGGCTCGTCGAGGAAAAACAGCTTCGGACGATGGACGATGGCGGTGGCCAGAGCCAGACGCTGTTTCCATCCTGTCGACAGCCCGCCGACCAACGCGCGGTCGAACCGTTCCAGGCCCACCAGGTGAAGAACCTCCCGGATCCTCCCGGAATCGTGAACACCGTACACACCGGCATAGAATTGCAGGTTTTCGATCACGGTCAGGTCATGGTACAGGGCGAATTTCTGGCTGACGTATCCGACCCGTTCGCGGATGTTTTCCGCGTCGCGGTTCACGTCAAACCCAAGCACTTCGGCGCCGCCGGAGGTCGGCTGCAGCAGGCCGAGCAGCATCCGGATCGTGGTGGTCTTTCCCGAACCGTTCGGACCGAGAAAGCCCACCACCTCGCCCGCCGGGATGTCGAAGCTCACGCGGTCGACAGCGGTGAATTCCCCGAAGCGTTTGGTCAGCGAACGCGCTTGCACGGCCGGGATCACGATTTGCCCTCCAGAAGGGAAATGAACACATCCTCCAATCCGGCGGGCAGGGGACGGATGCGTTCGACCGTCAGGGCGCGGATCCGCAAAGCGACCGCGTCGCGCGTCCCTTCCCGCGTGCGCACATGCAGCCGGTCGCCGAACATCTGGGCGTCCTCGACGTCCGGATCGAGCCGGATGCTGTCGCGCAAACGCGCCAGGGGGTGCCCGGTCACCTCGAGGATGCGGCGGTCCAAGGTGGCCCGCAGGCGGACGGGCGGACCTTCGAGCGCCAACCGTCCGTTGTGCATGAAGCCCACCCGGTGGCATCGTCCGGCTTCGTCCATATACGGAGTGCTGACCAGCACCGAAAGGTGTTCTTCGGCGACCAGACGGATGATCAGCTGCCAGAAGGATTGGCGCGTGGCCGGGTCCACGCCGGTCGTCGGTTCATCGAGCAGGAGAATCCGCGGCCGATGCACCAGCGCGGCGGCCAATCCCAGCTTCTGTTTCATTCCGCCGGACAGCCGCCCGGCGCGGCGCCCGGCGAATGCACTCAACCCGACGAATTCCAATATCTCACGGCTGCGCGGATGCCAGTCCTTGCCGGTCAATCCCCGTACCTCGGCGAAGAACCGGAGGTTTTCCATGACCGTCAATTCCTCGTATAACGAAAACCGCTGCGGCAGGTATCCGATGTGAGACCGGGCCTGCTCGGCATGCCGCGGGAGATCCCATCCGGCGACGGTGATCCTTCCTTCCGTCGGCGCCACCGCCCCGCACAGCAGCCGCATGGTTGTGGTTTTTCCGGCGCCGTCCGGGCCGACCAAACCGTAGATTTCGCCTTCCTGCACGTGCAGGGACAGGCGGTCGACGGCGCGCGTGTCGCCGAACGTCTTGACGACGTCAAGTGCCGCGATGGCTTTCCTATCCGCCGACACGGTTTGATCCTTTCATGATGCCCTTGCATTCCCTCATGTCTTCCCGCGCCATGGATGTTGCCGGAGAATGGGCGGGACGGTACGGGCCGGTCCTACTCGAACGCCACATCGGCCGGCATGCCGGGTTTCAACTCCGAACCCGGATCGACGACGGAGATGTCGACCGCGAAGACGGTCGTCCGGCGTCCCTCCTCGGTTTGCACATTCCGGGGTGTGAACTCCGCGCGGTCTGCAATCCGGGTGACTGTCCCGGTGAAAGTCCTTCCGGGGAAGGAATCGACGGTGATATCGACGGATTGGCCCAGACGGATTTCCCCGTAGCGATCCTCGGGGATGTACACGGTGATGGTCAGGCGGTCCAGCTGCCCGATGATCATCGCAGAAGAGCCGGCCAGCGCCATTTCCCCCGGCTCGATGTTGCGTTCGATCACGGTTCCGCCGGCGGGCGCGAGGACCGTCAGTTTACCGATCTGTACATCGATCGAATCCAATTGAGCCTGAGCCTGGACGGCGGTCTTCTCCGCTTGGTTCACGGCGGCTTCGGCCTGCGCCACCGCCGCGGCGGCCAGTTTGACGGGGTACGAATCCTCGCCGGTATGCAGGCGGGCCAGCATCTCGAGCGCGGAGGCATAACGCGCTTGGGCCGCACGGACGCGGGATCGGGCCTTGAGCAGTTCCCCGCCCTGATCGGTTTGGAGGAGATCGTCGTAGGCTTGCTGGGCTTCCTCCAGTTCCGTCTCGGCCGAGTCGTATTGGTCCTGGGCCGCATCAATCAGATCTTGGTCATAGGAAACCTTCGCGCGGTTGAGCGCGTCGAGCGCCGTTAAAAAGGCCGCCCGCGCCTGCGCCAGGCGTTGTTCGGCCGCGGCGATTCCGGCATAATCCGGATCGTCCAACAGGGTGTTCAATGCGTCCTGTTCCGCCGCCAACGCCATCCGGGCGTTTTCCACCTCTTTTACCGCCGCGGCGAACTGTTCTTCCTTTGAGAAATACCAGAGCGGCCATTCGAATTCGTAGGGCGCATCGCCCCAATCGGATGTGCGGACCGGGGATTCCGCCAAGCGGGCCGTCTCCAGAACCTGATCGTATTGTGTGCGCGCCGTTGCCAAGGCGGCCTGTGCGGTGTGCCATCCGGCCTGGGCGGCTGCCTGGCCGGCTGCCGCCAGATCCCGCTGGGCCTGGAGGAGCGTATCATCCAGCCGGAACAGGGGATCGCCGGCGGCGACCACGTCTCCCTTTTCGGCGAGCACCTCCGCCACCCGGCCCGATAGTTCCGGCGAGATGATCACCTCCACCGCTTCCACTGTTCCGGATGCGGTGATGACGCCGTCGGCCTCGGCTTCGGACCGGCCGAGGGCGTACCATCCGACGGCGACGGCTGCCAAGATAAGGACGACGGCGACGGGCAGGATACGGCGATACGTTTTGTTCATGCTTACCTCTTTTCGATTTCCCCATCCCTCATCCGAAGCGGAGGGCGGGCGATGATGTTCACCTTTCAATCTCCCTTCCGGATTGGAAGGCGGAGCGGCGAAGGGATCAATCCAACCGTTTCCGGAACCGGAGCGCCGCAACTACCATGATCACTACGCCGAACACCGCAAGGGCGACGATCTCCTGCGGAAAGGCCTCCGGGCCGACGCCCTTGAGCATCAGCGAGCGGATGATGACCAGGTAGTAGCGGAGCGGGGTGAGATAGGAAACCCACTGCAGCGCCGGCGGCATGGCCTCCAGCGGGAAGAAAAAGCCCGAGAGGAAAATGCTCGGCAGGAGCGTCATCCAAACGGTCAGCATCGCCTCCTGCTGTGTGTTGGCCGTCGTTGAGGCGAGGATGCCGATCCCCAGCCCCGAAAGCAGGAAGAGGCCGGAAAGCAACGCAATCATCAACAGGCTGCCGCGGACCGGGACGCCGAACCACCAATGGCCGAGGGCGATGACTTCGAAGGTGTTCAAGAACGAAAGCAGGACGTAGGGCAGGAGTTTTCCGATGATGAGTTCCAGCGGACGGATGGGCGTGACGATCAGTTGTTCGATCGTCCCGCGTTCCCGTTCGCGGACGATGGCCGTGGCGGTGAGGATCGAGGTCAGCGCCTGCAGGATGGTGCCGATCACGCCGGGGATCATGAAGTAGGCGCTGACCAGATCCGGGTTGTACCAGACCTGGGTGAGCACCTCCAGCGGCGGATTCAGCGTTGCGGATCCGCGGCGGGCCATCCGTTCCGCCAGCACCTCCGTGGCGTGCGACTGGCCGATGAGTTGGGCGGCCGAGAGCGCGGTGGAGGCCACGGTCGGATCCGATCCGTCGAGGATGAAAACGATCTGGGCCTCGGCCCCGCTGCTGATCCGCTCGCCGTAATCATGGGGGATGATCACCCCGGCTCGGGCCGTCCCGTTGTCGATGGCTTCCCGCAGCTCCTGCTCCGAATCCGCCTCTTTCACCAAGCGGAAGTAGTCCGCCGCCCGGTAGGCTTCCAGGAGTTCCCGGGCATAGGGGCTGCGGTCTTGGTCGAGGACGATCAAGGGAACGTTGCGGACATCGTTGGTGGCGGCGTATCCGAGCAGGAACATTTGCATGATCGGGATCACGATCACCAGGATCAGAGTCCGCGGGTCGCGGCGGATTTGCAGGAATTCCTTGCGGATGAGGGACATCAGGCGGGAAAGCGACATGGTCACTCCGCAGCCGCCGGGGAGGATTCGACGACCCCGTGCAGGTAAATGTCGACGAAATCGTCCAGGCAATCGGTCTGCATGGATGCCGGGAGGTGCTTCCAGATGATCAGATCGGTGATGTACAGCGAATAGATCAACCCGATGAAGGACCGCACCAGGACGGCCGGGGGCAGGGGGCGCAGCCGTCCCTTGAGGGCGGCGGCCGATTGCACGACGGCGATCAATTGGGGGTAGATTTCACGGAACATTTTCGGAATGTGTTTGTTCTTGAATTCGACGATTTCGATGAGGATCAGTTTGAGAAATCCCGGTTCCCGGTCGAGGGCTTCGACGATCAACCGGGCGGCCGTGGAAAGGAATTCCTCGACGGTATCGCCGCCGGCGCCGGAAAGAGCAGGGAGGATCCGGTTGTACGGCTGGTGGATGGAGAGTACGGCCGTGTACAGCTGCTCCTTGTTCGCAAAGTGGTTGTAGGCCGCCGCGACGGTCAGCCCGGCGCGGCGTGCGATGGCCCGCATGCTGGTTGCGTGATAACCGCGTTCCAGAAAGAGCTGGTAGGCTGACCGGAGGATCAGTTCGCGTGTATTCCCCGTGCGGGCGTTTTTTTTCCTTGGCATAATCCGGCCTCAAATATAAACGAACGTTCGTTTATTATAAAGGGGAATCAACGAATGTCAACCACAACTTTCCATTGTTTTTACCTATTTCTGGCGGAAAACGTGCGAGGGACGGCCATGGAAACCGGCAGATAGGCGGCCGCAAATGCCCGGTAGGAGCCGTGAGGGAGGAAAAAAACCAAGATCATGAATCGTTCTATACGGATAGATGCTCCGCGGCGGCGGCTCCCGCCAATGCGCCGCTGGCGAAGGCAAACTGCAGGTTGTACCCCCCGCACGGTCCGACCACGTCGAGCGTTTCCCCTACCAGGTGAAGGCCCGGGACGGTCCGCGATTCCAGGGTGCGTGGATCGACTTCGGTCACCGGCACACCGCCGGCCGAGAGTTGGCAATACTTAAACCCGCGCACGCCGCTCACCGCCAAACGGGTGTCCCGCAAGCTGCGTTCCAGCTTCTGCATCATGGAGTCATCCAGACAATTCAGGGGGGTGTCTGCGGGAATACCATTAACGGACGGATAAAAAGAGGAGATTTTCGGGGGGAAGAATGCACCCAGCAAGATCTTTATCGGCAGTGGAGATTCCCGTTTCTGCGTCCGGAGTTTTTTGAATGCCGCTTCGTGGAAATGCAGCAGATCCAGTGAGAGGACCAACGGCCGGTTCGGGCGCGCGGAGATGTGGTGGCTGAGGTCCATTACGGCCGGACCGTTCAACCCCCATTCGGTGAAGATCAGGTTGCCTGCGGCTGACGCCAGGCGGCGGGATCCTTCCCATAACGTCACACCGGCATCCGTTCGGACGCCCTGTAAAGCCTTCCAGGATTTCAGCTCCGCCAGCACCGGCGCCAAAGCGGGGCGTTGGGGGAGTATTGGAAGCCCCAGACGTTCCAATACAGGGAACAGCTCGCCGCGCGAACCGAGTTGTGGGAAGGCTTTTCCGCCCGCGGCGACGATCATCCGGTCGAATTGTTCCGCGCTTTCTCCTTCCCGCCGGTAGCGATGAACGGCCAGTCCGCCGGCGCCTTGCGAGATGTCGTGCACCGGACTGGCGTATTCGATGGAAACGCCGGCCAGCGATAGGGCTGCGGTGAACGCATCGACGACCGTCTGCGCCGAATTCGAAACGGGGTAATACCATCCGTCGGAGGTGGGGTGAAGCAGAACCCCGATTTTTTCCAGCATGCCCCGTAGGGCCTGAACGCCGAAGCAACCGAGCAGCGTCGCCATCCACTCCGGATCGGCACAATCGTATTTCTCGGCGGATACGCCGTCGTTGGTGATGTTGCAGCGCCCGCTGCCGGTGGTCAGCAGTTTCCGTCCGAGAAGTGCGTTGCGTTCGAATACGGTAACCGAGGCTCCGCGTGTTCCAGCC
>JBJYXS010000352.1:0-2312 GCA_046260075.1 Anaerolineales bacterium
GGAATTCTTCCAACAGCAAATGGGCGACACTTCCTTGCGGCCGGATGGACAACAGCCGCCTTCCGCGTCGAAAGGGAAGGCGGGCTGACGCGCGCCGTTTTCCAATCCCGGGTTGCGGTTTTTCCACTCCCGTAGGAATCTGAAATCGTCCCGGCAAGCGGGATAATGTCAAAAAGCCGGTGTATGAATCACCGGAGAGTATTATTATTTGGGTTCCGGCGTCTTGGTGGGCTTGTCGGTTTTCGTCGGTTCCGGCGGGTCGGTCGGCTTCGGCGGCTTGGTGGGCTTATCGGTCTTGGTGGGCTTATCGGCCTTGGTGGGCTTATCGGTTTTGGTGGGCTCGTCGGTATCGGTGGGATCCGGTGTATTGGTGTACTCCGGAGTATTGCTCATCACCGGCACGTCGGTCCCGTTCGGATTGATAGAGGCGCCATCATCGGCCCCATTTCCTGTGTCTTCCGAGGTCGGCGTTTCCTCGCCGGTGGGAATACTCGTCGGTTCCCATTCCGCGCGCAGTTGCTCGGCCAGATTCTGACTCTGAACGGTCCGCGCCAAGGCGAGGTCCAGCGCAATCTGCGACTGCGGCGGCAGGCTGTCGCGCAAACCGGCCAAGATATCGGCATGGCGTTCCAAACGGGCCTGGATATCCGTCAATTGGGCCGATCGTTCACCATTGGTCAAGCCGGCCGCGCCGGCATCCAGGCGGTCGAGCGCCTTTCCGTATTCCCCAAAACCCGCTTCGAGATCCGCGAATCGTTCCTGTTGCACCAGTTCCTGGATTTCTTCCATGCGCCGGTCGGCGAACTTCGCCAGCAGGGCGACGTCTCCGGCTTCTGACGTCGTTACGGCCAGTTCCACCTGCTCCAGTCCCAATTTGACCGGGAACAGCGCATCGCCCGGCAGCGCCTGTGCGGAAGCGGTACTTACGCCCCATCCCGACCCCAATACCAAAGCAACCGCTAGGACGAACACCACGGCCGTGGCCGGAACCCGCTGCCACAGAGCGGCAAACGGAGCCGTCCGCCGCGGCCGGCTGTCCTGCCGGACCGCGGTTCGGATTTTCCGCAGCAGGCGTGTTTCGGAAGCCCGCAGAAACTCCGGCGAAGGACCTGCGGATCGCAGGAGGCCAGCGGCCTGTTCGGCCGTTTCCAACAATGGCCGCAGTTCTTCCACAGCCTCGGGATAGGCCTGCAGGGAATCCTCGGCCGCCGTCTTCCGCTGCTGCATCTGCGAAAGGACGTCGTCCAAAAGAAGCGCCCGTTCGTGCTTTTTCCCGATCATGTCAGTTTTGCATTCTATTGCGCAGCGACGCCAGCGCCCTGTGCAACAGGACCCGGGTCGCGCCTTCGCTGATATTCATCCAATTGGACACCACGCTGGTCGGCATCGCCAGGATAACCCGCAGGATAATCACCTCCCGGTAATTATTGGGCATTTCGTCCATTGCCCGCCGGAGGTCCTGCATCTGCTCGTCGCGGATGACCTGGTCATCCAGCGGCCGAAGCGTTTCGATCACCGGCTCGGATCCCGAGAGTTCGACTTCCCCTTTCTGCTGGCGGTAGTGGTCGATCAATACGTTCTTTGCCACTTGGTAGAGAAACGCCGAAAAAGGCAGTCCGCGCTCTCGATAATTGCCGAGGGCGCGGAAGGACCGGAAGAATACGTCTTCCGTTAAATCCTCCGCTTCTCGGGCATCGCCCAAGCGGACGAACAGATAGCGGTAGATCGGGTCTACATAGCGACGGTAGAGGCTGCCGAAACACTCGGCGTCCCCGTCCCTTGCCCGCGCCACCAGCACCGCGTCGCTCTGTTCGGATTGCTGCTTATCACTCATAACAACGGTTTCCCATCCGGTTTGTTACAGTATACCCCGGTCGGGCAGGATGTATGGCCGTCCATGTTAGCGCTCTCGGCAATTTAAATGTACTTTTTATACCCTTGCGGGTGATGGCCCCCCTCTTTTTTCCGGAAACCAAATAAGCCGCTTTTTAGCACTTTTCCAGCCAATAGCTCCTTCCCCGGAGGATTCTCCCATCAGCCGGCACGATGGTCATGGGGAACGAATTGGTAACGATCTGCACGTTTCGCCGTTTTCCTTATACCGGCACGGTTTTTCCGCCGGCGATCGATGTTCGGGAGACTTTACCGACGACGAATGACACATGAAAAAAGTGACATTCGGCTCCCGGAGGAAAGCGATTGTGCGAAATCCATCTTCGGTCCTGAGGCTTTCCCTTCTGCTGTCGGCCGGACTGGCCGTATCGTGCATGTGCGGCGCCCCTTCGGCCCGCATCGATCGGAACCTCTACAAA
>JBJYXS010000353.1:0-2374 GCA_046260075.1 Anaerolineales bacterium
TGGCTGTGCCCCTCAGCGTCGCGCGCCCGGAGTTCCACCGCACGGGACCATCCTTCGATGGTGGAATCGCAAGCCTGTGACAGTTCCGAATGGGTGCGCTGGAGGTTTAGGAAAGATTCGGTGCTTTCGATCGCGATGGCACCCTGCAAGGACAGAAATTCCAGCCGGTCCATCCATTCGGATTCCGGAACGCCGGGCGACCGTCGGAAAACCTCCAATACGCCTTTGACGTTTCCGTGAGCGATCATCGGCGCGGCAAAGTACGCGCTGAACTCCTCTTCCCGCATCAGCGGTTGATGCTCCAATGCCGGATCGCCCGGCCGGGAGCCGGTGAGGAAAACCGTGTGCCGGTCCAGGCTGGCTTGTGTGGCCAGGCTGTGTTCCGCCCGAAGGCGGGATGTCGGGTGGTCGCTCCGGCGGAACCCGCGGACGGCGGCGATGGTGAGATCCCGGTGTTTCTCATCTAAAAGCAGGATCGACGCGGCATCCGCCCCGAGTTGTTCCACAGCGAAATCCAGCAGAACGTTCAGGGTGACCTTTAAATCCATGCTGCTGCTGATCGCCCGTTCTACGGACCGCATAGCCAGGATCTGGGTTTGCTGCATGCCCGTGCGGTCATCCAATCCGGATTGCAGTAATCCGCCGGCGACGATGTCGGCGACCATGGATGCCGTTTGCTGCTCGCGGAGCGAGAACGTCGGCGGCGCAGCGGAGGTGCGGGCAAGCCACAACGATCCCAGGATCCGGCTGTGCGACCGCAGCGGTGCATTCCACAATTGCATCGATGGCGCGCGACGTTCCAAGGCGGATTTCAGCGTTGCGCCGTGCAACCGGACGCTGAACTCCTCGCCGCCCGGAGATCTGCTGCAGGCGATCGAATCGGAGGAGATGGAGGACCATGCACCGGACGCATGCAGGACGGATGCCTTTTCCGGATTTGCCGTGAAGTCGAGCAAAAGAACGGCGTCCGCGGGCACGGCATACCCCAGCAGATCCATAGCGCAGGAAACCATGTGTTCCGGTGGCTGAGCGGTCCGCAGTTCAGAGAGAAGAATTGAAAAACGTTCCAGCACGTCTGAGGGATGGACGGCTTTCGGTCGGCGATGATTCAGGCGCATGGACGGTCAGGCTCCTGGCGAGAGGAATTCCCCCTGACCTCTTATGGTGCGGAATAGATTGTGATAATCGGGGAGCAACGCTCTCCGGCATTACCCAAGGTATGACTGATTATTCTACTGATCGAAGGGCGATTGTCAACAGGTTCCCCGGGATGATGGCGGGAAGGATAGCCGGATGGACAGCGGATCCGGACTTTCCGTCCGCCCGCGCCGGGCGGCGATGGCAAATGCTACCGCAGCGTGGAGCCGGACGCCGCGTCGGTCCGCCTCCACCCATGCCAGCTCCCCGCGCCGGACAGCAGCCGGCGCCTGCTGGTCGAACAGGGCATTTCCCAGACTATACATAACCAGTGTGTCCTCCAGCCATTCGGTTTCCTGGACGACATGCGGATGGTGCCCCCATATGATATCGGCTCCGGCGGCGGCGAGAAGGGCCGCGATATTTTCTTGGCCTCCGTCGTGCCCTGATTGATATTCCATGCCCCAGTGGAGGGAAACGATCACGACCGTCCCCGCAGGGGCATCTTCGACCGAATGCAGCAGGTCGTCGAACGCAGAACCGGTCACTTCGCCGGTGAAGTCGAATGCCAGCAGCCGGATGCCGACGCCGCGAATGCGGAGATCTATGGGCGCGGCGGGAGAATCCAGGATGATCATTCCCTTCCCGGAAAGCGCTGCCTTCGTGCACTTTCTCCCCGGTTCGCCGGCATCGAGCGAGTGGTTGTTCAGCGTTGAAAGTACATCCAGGCCCGCCGAGGCCACAGCCTCCGCAGCGGCCGGTGGCGCGGCCAATGATCGAGCATCGGATGATCCGGACGGTTCGCAGAAGAACGGGGATTCCAGGTTCGCCAGCGAGAGATCGGCCGACCGCGTGACGGCCGAGAGGGAATGCAACGCAGTATTCCAATCGCCGCCGGCATGCGCCTCGGCCACCCCTCTGCCCAGCATGATATCTCCGAGGAAGGCCAAACGGACATACGGAACGTAGACGCCGGACGGCAGCAGGAGGGCGGCCATCAAGGCAAAAACCCACCGGCGCGTCCACGCGACGCGCCGGTGGGTTTGGTTTTTTTCTGCCGGTCGTGCGGCGTTCCCCGCTGTGCGTACCGCCATCTGTACGGTTTTCGCGGTTCGGCCTACGAGATGATAAACAGCGATGTCCATTCCGGAGCGGGAGGCGCATTGCCTTCTGCGAGCAGCGCCTGCCAGGTTTCGTCGGTCATCCGCTGGTCGGGCGGGACGGTGAATTCGTAATA
>JBJYXS010000354.1:0-2836 GCA_046260075.1 Anaerolineales bacterium
GGGCGCGGTCGACAAACATTCAACCGGCGGAATCGGCGACAAGACCACCCTGGCGGTGGGGCCGATCGTTGCGGCGTGCGGGGTGCCGGTGGTGAAGATGTCGGGCCGCGGCCTGGGGATTTCGGGCGGGACGATCGACAAGCTGGAATCGATCCCGGGGTTCCGGACGGCACTTGACGGGGAGGAGATCCGGCGCCAGGCGCGGGAGGTCGGTTTGGTGGTCTGCAGCCAGACGGCCGAACTGGCGCCCGCCGACGGGAAGCTCTATGCGCTGCGCGACGTGACCGGCACCGTGCCCTCGCTCCCGCTGATCGCCGCGAGCGTTATGAGCAAGAAGATCGCCGCCGGAGCCCGGGCGATCGTGTTGGATGTGAAAGCCGGGAACGGTGCGTTCATGCCGACCGTAGCCGAGGCGGCTGCCCTGGCGCGCCGGATGGTGCGGATCGGGAAGGGAGCCGGACGGCGGACGGTCGCGCTCGTCTCCGGGATGTTCCAGCCGCTGGGATGGGCGGCGGGCAACGCGCTGGAGGTGCGCGAGGCGGTGGAGACGCTGTGCGGGGAGGGGCCGCCGGATTTCCGCGAACATTGCCTGACCCTGGCCGGGCACATGCTGCACCTCGGCGGGCGGGCGGCCAATTCGCGCCGCGGACGATCGCTGGCGGCCTCGGTTCTGGATGACGGTTCGGCCCTGGCCAAGTTCCGGCAGTTCCTGCTGGCTCAGGGCGGCGACGACCGCATTTGCGACGATCCCAGTTTGCTGCCTTCCGCCCCCTGCCGCGGAACGCTGGATGCGCGACGGGGCGGCTTCGTGGCGCAAGCCCACGCCGGCAAAATCGGCGCGGCATGCGTGCGGCTCGGCGCGGGACGGGCCCGCAAGGGCGATCCGGTCGATCCGGCGGTCGGGATCGTGCTGCGCGTGAAGGTCGGCGGGCGGGTGAAGGCCGGCGACGCGCTGTGCGAAATCCACGCCGCCTCGCCGGAATCGCTTTCCCGGGCGAAGGAGGAATTGAAAGAAGCTTTTGTCATCCGGCGGGAAAGGGCGAAACCGTTGCCGCTGTTCTACCGGACGATCCGGTAATGACCGCAACGGGAATGCGGCGGAGAACGCAACCTGCCGTGGATGGCAGCCGTTCATCCGCGGGTTCGCCGGATGTATTTCCGGAAAACGGCGAATGGAATATTGACGAACCAGCAATTCGCAACAAATAAAAGTACTTGCAACACGACCTGTACTAATCTCCCCGGAAGGGGCAATCCGAATAATCCCCGGTGGGAATCGAATCCCAACAGAATAACCGGAAGCGAATACGGCGGCTGTCCAAAGAAGAACCCCAGCAGCTGCGCTTCGACGCTTCCGCCGGAACCCGTGCGCCATTCCAAAAAAGCAAACGCCGCATACCGCTCAAGGACGTACAACAAGAGGGCGAGGACGACGACCGCCACGTCGGCGCTCTGCGGACGGGCGGCCGGGGACGGGTTGGTTTTTTGGATCGTGGAGTCATCCATTGCTTCACCGCCGCCGGCAAGGGGCGGCCGCCTACCCGGAAGCGATCGCCGGGCGCAACCGCTTGGCGGCGAGATCCTTAAGGAAGAACGGCAGGTAGAGCACCAGGCAGATCCCCCAGCCGAGGATTTCCATGCTGAGGATGTACCACGGCCATGGACCGATCATATCGAACAGGCTGGCCGTCTCCGGTTTGTGCATGATGTACAGATAGTTGCTGCCGATGAGGGAATTGACCGCGAAGACGGCGGCCATGTAGATGTTCAATCCGACGGCGACCCGCAGGAGTGATTTCGGATACGGGCGGAATTTTTCGACGGCCGTCATGAACACCGCGCCGAGGACCAGCAGTCCGTGGGCGGTCATCGTCTGGAAAAAGCGGAAGTGCGGGAACCCGTAGATCCCCGCGTCGGGGGTGAGCAGAGCCTGCATCCCCGCGCCGATTCCGACGAAATAACTGAATTCGTAGATCGTGTAATTCCGTGTTACGAGCATGTAGGCGCTGGCGTAGACCATCACGCTGCAGGCGTGCAGGGGGAGATGGTTTTGGACCGACCACAGACCGTAATGGATGTTCCAGGTGTGGAAGGCGATCTCGTTGGCCACGATCCAGATAGCGATCCCCCAACGGAAAATCCGCCGCCACCGCGGGGAAAAACGGCCGCGGAAAAGGTAGACCAGGATGCAGGCCGATAGAATGATCAGCAGCGCAACGATATGGGCGGGACCGAACAATTCGAACGGCGCACCGGTATAATCGCGGGCGAAGTATTTCTCCATGTCCATCCTCCCTTTTCGGACGTTGTCAGGCGGTGTTTCCCTTCTCCCTTTCCGCGGACAGCGCGGAGAAAAACGGATTACGCGGTTCTATCCCGAGTAATCCGTGCCGCAATCGATGCGCCGGCTCGCCGGCCTGTCGACCCCTACTCTTCCCCCCACAGCCATTCCCACCACACCCTCCAGCTGGGGAGTTCGGTTTCCGGCTCTTGCGGGGGTTCGGAGGATTCGGCCGGGGCGGTGGGGGCGATGGGCTGGACGAGGACTTCGCCCGGCAGGATCATCCGCCCTTCGTTGCGGGCCCATTCGGCCACCGCTTCGTCGCGCTGGGCCCCCGCCACCAGCGTGGCCATGCGGTCCGATTCCAGGGACAGCTGGGTCACTTGCGCGCCGATCTGGTGTTCGAGTCCGCGCAGGTCCGCCGCTTGGCTGATCCGCCGCCAGAGTTCGCCGAAGACCAGCAGGAAGACAAGGACGGCGCCGGCGACGATCAGCTGACTCCTTCGCGGGGAGGGTTTTCCGGCGGCAGGGGAGGGAGGGGAAGAAGGCATGGGT
>JBJYXS010000354.1:2936-6347 GCA_046260075.1 Anaerolineales bacterium
CCTTCGCGGGGAGGGTTTTCCGGCGGCAGGGGAGGGAGGGGAAGAAGGCATGGGTATCTTACATTGCATAATACGATGGTTTGCGTTGGGAGACAAGTATCGAACATGGGGAGAAAAGCAAGAACGCAGGGGCGCAGGGATGAAAAACGCAAGGGCGCGAGGGCGCAGAAAAGCAAGAACGCAGAGGCGCAGAGACGAAGAGACGCAAGGGCGCAGAGGTATAGGGATGTGAAGATTCAGTACTATTTAGGTAAAGACACTTCGTCTGGACGACTTGCCAATTTACCGGTTTGGTGTATCCTCGAGGCAGGTGGAAAGGAGCGGGATCTATGGAGACTCGCATCGGACAGGTTACGCATTTTTTCAATAAAATCAACGTGGCCGTGCTGGATCTCAGCGCGGATCTTAAGGTCGGCGACAACGTCCGTTTCCTCGGGCACGGGGCTGATTTCACCCAGACGATCGATTCGATGGAGATCGATCACAAGAAGGTGGAATCGGCCGGCCCCAAGCAGGAAGTGGCCTTGAAGACCGCCCAGCCCGTTCACAAGGGCACCGAGGTGATGAAGGTCGCCTGAACCCGCCCTGCGGGTACCCTTTCATCGAACCCAATCTCGAACCCGACGGATGACGCGATCCGCCCGCCGACCCTGCATATGCGGCGGGCGATGTGATTCCACCGTTCCCGTTGTTGCCGTGCGATGGCTTGTGAACCTCAGAATGCCGTTCCGCCGAATGCTCTGAACATCCGGACGTTTTTATTGCTGGCAGCGCGGACAGAAGTAGCAGGCTCCCCCGAGGTATTGGATCTTTTCGATCTTCCGGCCGCATTCCGGGCAGGGGCGGCCGGCGGCGTGTTTGTCCATCAGGCGGACATATCCGCCCGGCCGGTTGAACAGGTCCGCCTCGTCGTTGCGCCCGCCCTTCCGCACGGCCTCGCGGACCGTCCCGCGGATCGCGCGGAACAGCGCCCGAACCTGCTTGGGATCGAGGTCCGCCACCGGATGGCGCGGATGGATCCCGGCGATAAAGAGGATATCCTGGGCGACGGCATTGCCGAGGCCGGGGATGAGCTGATCCTGTGTGAGCAGGCCCTTGGCGCTGCGCTTCTCCCCGCGGATCACTTCCTTCACCAGGGCGTTGAAATAGGCCGGGGTGAAATCCGCATCGACGGGGGTCGTGCGCATACCGCGGATGTACGGACGCTTCTTTTCTTTCCCCTTTTCGTACAGTTCCATTGCCCCCCACATGGCCGTCATGACGGTGAACGACGAACCGTCGGTGAAGTTCAGCAGGAGGTGGTACTTCTTGGGAAGGGGCGCACCGGCTTCGTGGTAGAGCGCTTTGCCGCCGAATTCCCCCAGGACCAGCACGTAGCCGGGGTTGACCGGGAGGAACAGCCATTTGCCGCGGAATGAGGATTTTCCGATCTTCTTTCCGCGGGTCAGCTTTGCAAACTCGGCCGGCTTGCGGTTGTACCAGACGAACTTATGCGGCGAATTGCCCCGGCGCCCCTCGCGGATGACCTTCCCGGCGAGGGTCTTGTTCATCTGGGCGGAGAGGTTGGCGATTTCCGGCAATTCGAACATGGCGACTCGGAAATAGACAGGATTGACAGGATTGTAACAGGATTTACTGGATGGTTAATTTTTTAAAACAATCCTGTTAATCCTGAGTCATCCTGTACATCCTGTCTATTCCACTTCCAGCGTCACCACCGATTTGGCCGGCAGGGCGATCCGCAGGCGGCCTTTTAGGATTTCCGCGCCGTCGAATCTCTCCGGCCGCACCGCCTCCGGGGTATCGAAGGTGTTGGCGCTGTTGATTGCGCCGGCGGTCAGGATCCGGCCGGTCACTCGCGAAGGCGCGGCCCCGCGGATCTCGCAGGGGAGGATCTGTTCCTTTTCGGGGTCGAGGTTGCACAGCGTCAGGGTGATCCGTCCATCCTCCGCGCGGGATGCCGAAGCGTTCAGCGAGGGGACACCCGCCTTGCCGAACCGGTACGGTTTGCTGGTCAGGGTGTGCGGCAGCCGCACGGCGTCCTGGTGGTTCTTGTACATCTCGAATATATGGTAGGTGGGGGTGAGGATCATCTTCGGACCGGCGGTCAGGATCGGCGTCTGGAGGACGTTGACCGTCTGGGCGATATTGGCCATATGGACCCGGTCGCAGTGGTTGTTCAGGATATTAAGGAAGACGCCGGCCGTCAGAGCGTCGCGCAGGGTGTTCTGCTGGTAGAGGAATCCGGGGTTGGTGCCCGGTTCGACGTCGTACCAGGCGCCCCATTCGTCGACGATCAGCCCGACCCGCCGTTCCGGGTCGTAGCGGTCCATAATCTTGGCGTGTTTGGCGATCATCCCGTCGAGCAGCAGCGCTTTTTTCAGCACGGCGAACCATTCGGATTCGTCGAAATCCACGGCCGAGCCCTTGGCCTCCCAGGTCTTGGGCACGACGTAATAATGCAGCGAGAGGCCGTCCATCAGCTTGGCCGCCTCGCGCATCAGCACCTCGGTCCATTCGTAATGGATATCGCACGCGCCGCAGGCGATCTTGTAGAGTTTATTGGCGCCGTAGTTGCGGCAGTAGGTGGCATACCGCTTGTACTGGTCGGCGTAAAATTCCGGGCGCATGTTGCCGCCGCAGCCCCAGTTCTCGTTGCCCACGCCCCAGAAGCGGACCGGCCAGGGAGCCTCCCGGCCGTTGGCCTTGCGCAGTTCGGCCATCGGACTCTTGCCGCCCAGGGTGAGGTACTCCACCCACTCGCTCATTTCGCGCACCGTGCCGCTGCCGACGTTGGCGGAGATGTAGGGCTCGCAGCCGAGTTGATCGCACAGATCGAGGAACTCGTGGGAGCCGAAGCGATTGGTCTCGATCACGCCGCCCCAGTGGGTGTTGACCATGGATGGGCGCTGCTCGGCCGGGCCGATTCCGTCGCGCCAGTGGTACTCGTCGGCGAAGCAGCCGCCCGGCCAGCGCAGTACGGGAATGCGGATCGCCCGCAGCGCCGCGACCACATCGCTGCGGATTCCGCGCACGTTGGGGACGGCCGAATCCGGCCCGACCCAGAACCCGTCGTAGATGCAGCGTCCGAGGTGCTCGGCGAAGTGGCCGTAGATGTAGCGGCTGATCCGGGATTTGCCGCGGTCGGCGCGGATGATCAGGTTGTTTTTTGGGGTTTTTTTTGCGGGCATGCCGTCTCCATTGGTAGAGAAGTTACATAATCTTACCGCGAAGCCTGCCCCGCGGGAGTGACCGAGTTCCCGGGGACTTCGGGATCTCGGTTGGTTACGAAGCGAGGCCCGACCCCGGCGATCTCTTTACGAGTGCCAAAAAGGGATCGTCCAGAGTATACCAAGGTGTCTGCACCGAGTGAAGCGAAGGGTCGGGCCGGGGGACGCGAAGAACGCAAAG
>JBJYXS010000355.1:0-7449 GCA_046260075.1 Anaerolineales bacterium
CGAGCGGCTGACGCTGGCCGTCGCCGGTCCGCCCGGAGAGGGGGACGGGCGATGATCCGCGTGGGAACCGATCTGATCGAAATCTCCCGGATCGAGGAGGCCGTCGACCGCTGGGGGCAGCGCTTCCTCGAAAAGATCTTCACCGAGCAGGAGCGCATCACCTACGGCGAGCGCATCCCGTCGCTGGCGGCGCGGTTCGCGGCCAAGGAAGCCGCCTCCAAGGCGCTCGGCACCGGATTGATGACCGAAATCCCCTGGACCGACATCGAAATCCTGTCCGGCCCCTCGGGGGAGCCGGGCCTTCACCTGCACGACCGCGCGCGGGAAAAGGCCGAGGCGTTGGGGTTGAACGAATGGTCGCTCAGCCTTTCCCATTCCGGCGGCCACGCTCTGGCGGTCGTGGTGGCGATTGGAAAGTAGGGGGTTCCACGGGCGGATCGGAATTCCAAATAAATCTCAAATCGCATACTGCGGCGGGGACGAGCTATACGAGAACTCCCCACATGCCGATCGTTCCGTCGGCCGATCCGGAAGCGATCAGCAACCCGCTAGGGGAGAAGGCGACGTCGTTGACGCCGTCTATATTTTCATCGAGTATGTGGAGCGTTTCTCCGTCGGCTATGCGCCACAACCGCAGCGAGGCATCCGCCGAACCGCTGACGAGCAGCGAACCATCCGGCGAAAAGGCGACTCCGTTGACGCCGCCGGAATGACCCTCCAAAACCTCCAACGCCGAACCGGTGGAGACCTTCCATACGCGGATGGTTTCATCCGCTGAGCCGCTGGCTAGCAGCGACCCGTCCGGTGAAAAGGCCAGGCTGTTCACGGTCGCCGAATGTCCCTTCATCGTCGCCACGAGGAAGCCGTCCGAAACCCGCCAAAGCCGCACGGCGTTGTCGTCCGTGACTCCGGCCAGCCACTTCCCATCCGGCGAGAACGCCAGATGGGATGCGGCGTATGTATGGTCGCCAGTGTCGTACAAACTATGCAGATCCGGAAAGGAAAGGAACCGGATGGTGTTCCCTTCCCAGCCCGTCGAAATGCAGAGGATGTCCTGTTTCGGCGAGAGCGCGAATCCATAGTATTGGTAGTACCCGCCCACCGCCAGGTACACGGGATCCATGGTTGGTTTTCCAGGAACCGGTATGGCGAACACTTCGCCGTTCGATCCGACGAGTAAAAAGGTCCCATCGGTCGAAAAGGCGATACGGAAAGTATTGGAACGTTGCGTAACCCGCTGTATCTCCCCGTTCAGCGAGTTGCGAAACGATATGGCTTTGGAAGCCGAGGCGTCCGCCAACAAGAGGGAATCCGGGGAAAAATCAATGTCCAGTATCCCGTCCGATCCTTCCATCGGAGTGTTCAGCCAGGCCCCGTCGGAAACCCTCCACAGCGCGGTTTTACTGCGCGATCCGATCGCCAATCGTGTTCCATCGGGCGAAAACGTCACACACCGGACGGGTCCGACGGTATTCGTTATTTCACGGGTCTGGTAGGTTGTGGCCAGATCCCGCACCCGGACTATGCCGTTGTCGTATCCGATGGCCAATAACGTTCCATCCGGAGAAAAGGACAGGCTGAATGTCCGGCGTTGGTTGCTGACGTCGATCCGCTTGTCGATGAATTCAGGCTCGAGGCCGGCGAATCGGAACAACACCGTTCCCCGGTCGGATCCGGCGGCTAGCAGATCTTCCGTCGGCGAGAAGGCCAGGCTGTATATGGCATATTCCAACGTGAAGACGGCAACCCTTTCCCCCGTGGCGATATTCCAAACCGCAATCATCCCCTCGTCGGATCCGCCGGCGAGCAGCGTTCCGTCGCCCGAAAACGAAAGGCCGATGACCGCCCCGTCAAGGCCTTCCAATATCGACTCCAAGGAACCTTCCGCAGCGTTCCAAACATGGACGGCGCCGTCGGGGAATCCGCTGACGATGACGGCGCCGTCCGGAGAGCAAGCTATGCTGTTGATGCCTTCCGTGTGCCCTTCCAGTATGCGCACCGGTGAACCGTCCGATGCCTTCCACAGCCGGACGGTGCCATCCGCCAACCCGCCGACGAGGATTTCCTCTCCCGCCAGGAAGCAAAGGCCAGTGACCATTTCCGGAGTGTCGATGTGGCCGAGCCATTCCGATGTTTGTGAATCGAAGAAGGAGACCCCGGTCGCGGATCCGGTGGCCAGGACGCGGCCGTCGGCGGACCAGGCGGTTTGAGTCAGCACGCCGATGCCCCATCGGGCCAGGGAAACAACATGAGTGGCGTTGTCCGGGTCGATCGCGGCGATGTTCTGCGGGATGGAGGCGTCCGGAAGCGCGGGAAATCCGAACTGCATCGTGCTGGTGGCGGCCGGTGTTTCCGTCGCGGAGTGGGTCGGGGTATCCGCCGTCATAATCCCGAAGGCCGCGGTCGGCAATGCTTGCGGGGAGGAGCACCCCGCCGAAACCGCCAGACCCAGCGCAGCGAGAATTGCAGCAGCCGCCTTCCGGGTTGCACATATCATGGAAGAATTCCCCAAAGGCGGATGGTGTCGTCCCGTGATGTAGAGGCAAGCAATGATCCATCCGGCGAAAACGTCACCCCGGTGATGCCCTCGGAATGGCCGTCCAACGAATGGAGCAATAATCCCTCGGATACGTCCCATAGTTTCAGGGTGCCGTCCTCGTACCCTGCGGCCAACAAAGATCCGTCTAGAGAAAAGTCCATGCTGTTCGAAAAATTGTTGATTTTTTCGTCCCTCATGGAAAGCAATAATCCTTCGGAAAAATTCCACAAGACGATGCGACTGCCGGATGAGCCGATGGCCACAATCGGTTCGCGGGGGGAAAAAATTATTATGCGTGCGACAATATCCAATGTAAACAGCAATGATCCGTCCCCCACGCGCCAGATGCGCACCTGAGAGTGCGTCGTACCTGCGAGGAACTTTCCGTCGGATGAAAATGCGACGCTCTCAATATTGGGCCATGATGATGATATCTCGCGCAGGAGGGTCCCATCGGCGGCATTCCACAGGCGGATGCCGGAGCCCGCGGCGCCGGCTAAAAGGGCGCCGTCCGGTGAGAATACGGCGTTATGAAAATTATTCTTGTCTTCAGAGATGGAGTAGGCCATCGTTCCGTCGGATGTCTTCCAGACACATATTGAATCATGCCCGACCCCGGCAACCAACGATCCATCCGGCGAGAAAGCGATCGAATTGATGTAATATGATCCCCCTTCAAATGCCCGTAAGAACAATCCGTCGGATGCCCGCCAGAACCCGACGCCGCCGCGTTGGTCGCCGGCCAATAGAGATCCGTCCGGTGAAAACGCCAACGTCTGCGCGGTTCCTGCAGTTATTTCCTTCGATGCCAGGATCTCGCCGTCAGACACCTTCCGGATACGCACAGCCTGTTCGGAAACGCTGACAAGTTGGTTGCCGTCCGGAGAGAATGACGTTCCCCATATGCCCTCCGAGGGTGTATCGAATGTGCGCAGAAGCACACCGGTGTTTACCCGCCAGATACGAATGGCGTGATCCCTCATGTTGGTGTCTATGCTGGCCAATAAGGACCCGCTTGGGGAGAAAGTGACATTCAGCACGGTTCTTTGATTTATTTTTAATTGGCGGATTAATGTCCGGTCGGACGTTCGATACAACTGTATGGTTCCACTCTGCCAAATTTGCGCGAGTATACTCCCGTCGGGGGAAAAGCTCATACCGGAAAGCATCGGATAATTCCCTGTCCGGCCGGACAGCTGGCGGACGAATTCCCCGTCGGGCATTCGCCAGGTGAATATTTGATCGTCGACCGACGATGCGTTCGTGGTGTTAAGGGAACCTGCCGCCAGCAGATATTCGCCGTTCCCGGAAAACACAACGTCGTGTATGTCGCTCGTCGGCGTGTTGTATGTCAGCAGCACCTTCCCATCGGACATGCGCCACACATAGATGACACTGCCTCCGCCACCGGCCAGCATTATCCCATCCGGCGAGAATGCGAGGCAGTGCACATGGCCGGAACCCAGAAATAGGGTCCGGATAGGGCTACCGTCAGCAACCCGCCAAAGATGGATCGCTCCACCAGTTGTTCCGTAACTCGCCAGGATCGAACTGTCCGGTGAGAAAACCAACTTTCTTCCGGGATGCAAGGTATTAATGTATCTTGTCTGGTCGAGGGTCGCTGAATCGAAGAGATAGATTCCGAGGGACGAGGAGACCGCCACGAATAAATTGTCCGGCGACCATGCGGGAAGCGAAAAATCACCTTGCCCCCAGCGGGCCAGGGCAACCACGTCATGTGCGTTGTTAGCCCGTATGGCCATAACGGGCAGGGGAAACGGCGTTCCCTGGAATACCGGCAGCGGAGGGAGGGGAGTGGGAGTCGGCGCCGGCGGCTGGGTTTGCGTGGGGATGGGGGATGCGGTCGGTGTTGCGGTCTTCGGCGGGATGGTCGTTGCGGCGGATGGGTTTTCTCCGGCGGAACACCCGGCGACGATCATACCGGCAACCAGGAACAGCCACCCCGGCATCCTGACCGCCGATCGCCGGCGGGAAGCGGGTCGTTTCTTCTTTTGGCTTGTTCCGTGATCAGCGCGATGGGGTAACGTGCCGAACAACCCAAACATGACGTCGCGCAGAAGGCGGTGTGTGGACATGCTTCCTCCTTCCGGAGGCGTAATCCACAAATGGCGGGTAATTCCCAAAAACCGGGACGATTATTTGAGTATAGGGTGCGCGTTGGGCCGGGTCAAGCCGAATCCGACTACCCCCGATGTGTTGATCCGGATCCCCATCGGGCTTAATCAAAAACAAGGCGGTCAGGGCGACCGCCTTGCGCCGATATTAAGCGGCAGCGGCGATTTTCTTGCTTCGCTGTCGAACCCGGCGTGATCTTGTCGCCGCCGGGGCGGCCGTCCGCGGCTTGCGCGTTCCGCCCGCATGGCGATTCCGCGCCGCCGTGGTGCCGCGCGGCTTCCGGGAAGAAACCGCCGGACGGGGCGGCGGAGCGGCTTTGTAGTCGAAGCCCGGCAGGGTCCGGCGCAGCAGCGGTTTCCGCATGATCTTTTCCAGCGTGCGGATCAGATCGCCGTCCTGCTCGGTGACGAGCGTGAAGGCTTCGCCGTTGCGCTCGGCCCGCCCGGTGCGGCCGATGCGGTGAATGTAGGCGTCGGCGGTGTCGGGCATGTCGAAGTTGATCACGTGCGAGATGTTGTCGACGTCCAGCCCGCGCGCCGCGATGTCGGTGGCGACCATGATTTGGTACCGGCCGGTTTTAAATCCCTTCAGGGCGGCTTGGCGCTGACCCTGCGAGCGGTTGCCATGCAGGCGGGTCGCGCGGAACCCCGCCTGTTCGATCTGGCGGGCCAGTCTTTCCGCGCGGTGCTTGGTGCGGGTGAATATCAAAACGGAATCGGATTCCGTCGAGCGCAGCAATGCCAGCAGCAGGGCGGATTTCAAGTGCTGCGGAACGGGGAACAGGGCGTGCGAAACCGTGCGCGCCGGTGCGCGCAGGCCGATCGCGATCCGCTGCGGCTGGGAGAGATGCCGGGCCGCCAGCCGTTCGATTTCACTTGGGAAGGTGGCGGAGAACAGCATCGTCTGCCGGCGGGCGGGCAGATGGGTCAGAATGCGGTTCACATCCGGCAGGAAGCCCATATCGAGCATCCGGTCGGCCTCGTCGAGGACCAGGATTTCCACCGTGCCGAGCTTGGCGCGACGTTGTTGGATGTGATCCAGCAGGCGGCCCGGACAGGCGACGAGGATTTCGACGCCGCTTTGCAGGGCCTGGATTTGCGGCCCGGCGCCCACGCCGCCGTAGATGGTGGCGCTGCGCAGGCCCGTCCCGGCGCCCATCGTGCGGATGACCTCGTGGATCTGTTCGGCCAGTTCACGGGTGGGCGTGACGATCAGCGCCCGCGTCCGTTTGCGGGGGCCGGTCAGTAAGCGCTGCAGGATGGGCAGGACGAACGCGGCGGTCTTGCCGGTTCCGGTTTGGGCGGTGCCGATCAGGTCCTTCCCGGCGATCGCCGCCGGAATGGCGTCGTTTTGAATGGGCGTCGGCTCTATGTAGCCGGCGCGGCGGATCCTCGTCATCAGACGCGAATCCAGATTGAATTCGTGAAAGTTCACAATTTTCCTTTTCTTCAGAAGTCAGGCGGATGTCAGGTTTTCGAGCGGGGCTCTTTCAATGACAGAAGCAACGACTGCTGAAATGTTGGTTTAAGACCACGGCGATCATACCGGGTTGCGAGCAGAAAGTCAATCGTCCGGTTTTTCCTGTCCGCCCGGCGGTTCGATGATCAGAATATCAATATCTCCACCCTTCCGTCATCGGACGGATGGATAAACACGGCGATCGTCTCCTCCCCCATGCGGCAGCGGATGCGGATCGAATCCGAATCCCCGCCGGAATCCCCGGTGATATCCTCCACTTCCCAGCCGGCGAGCGGCAGCTCGCGCAGGTAATACGCCTTCACCTCCTGGACGGTTCCCTGGATATAGTAGGTGAACGCCGTGCCGACCTGAACCGCGTCGCGCGGCTGCGCGCCGGGCATGACCGGCACCCCGCGGAACGATTCCGGCGGCTCGCTCTCCGCCGTCGATGGGACGGTGTCTTCATCCGCGATGGGAAGAGGCGTCGACGAAGCGGCGGTGGAGAACAGCGAGCAGGAGAGGAGAAGCGGAAACAGAAGGACGAGCGGGGTAAGGCATGTCTTTTGCTGCATGAAATCCTCCATACGGTAGGGCGGGTTGACAAGCCTTCGAACCGAAAGGTGATTCTTTGCCGGGAAGGCCTGTCAACCCGCCCTACGAAGTCATCCATTCCGGCAGCTTTTCCGCCGCTTCCGAAAGACTCGGCAAGATCTTCCACGCCGCGGCGGCCGCTTCCGGAGCAGGCGGTTTCCGGTCGGGGATGATTACCACGCGCATGCCGGCCGCGCGGGCGGCGTGCACGCCCGGGTCGGAATCTTCGAAGGCCAGGCATTCCGCCGGCGGGATGCCCATCCGCCGCGCCGCCAGCAGAAACACATCCGGCGCGGGTTTCCCGCGTTCCACCTCGTCGCCGCCGGCGACGGCATCGAAGCCGTCCGGCACGCCGGCCAATCGCAGCTTGTAGGCAGCGCGACGTTTTGCGGTCGATGTGGCGACCGCCTTGCGCAAGCCGAGGTATTCCGCCGCGGCAAGGAAGTCCGCCAGGCCGGTTTTCTGCGGTATCCCGCCGGCGGCGATCATACCATCTACCACTGCGAGCTTGCGCGCATAGATCGCGGCAAAGGGGATGTCGGCGCCGTACCAGGCGCGCATTTTCCTTTCCACGTCGGCGACGTTGATCCCGATCAGCTGCCGGTATTGCCCCTCGGTGATGGACATTCCCTTTTCGGACAGCGTTTTCCGCCAGGCGGCTTGCGAGATGCCCTCGGTGTCGAGCATCAGGCCGTCCATGTCGAGCACCACGGCGCGGATCGCGG
>JBJYXS010000356.1:0-4423 GCA_046260075.1 Anaerolineales bacterium
CCGGCACCCCGCAGGCCGCGACAACCGGCCCCACTGCCAGGGTGGTCTTGTCGCCGATTCCGCCGGTTGAATGTTTGTCGACCGCGCCCGGCGCCCATTGCTCCGGATCCAGCTGGTCGCCGGAGCGCGCCATCGCAAGGGTCAGATCGGTGGTTTCGCGGACGGTCATTCCGCGCCACACGACGGCCATCGCCCAGGCGGCGATCTGGTAATCGGGTATCGATCCGCCGGCGATTCCCCGCACCAGGAAATCGATCTCCTCGCCGGTCAGCTCGCACCCATCGCGTTTGCGGACGATGATGTCGACGGCTCGCATGGTGTTCTCCTGCCCCCTCTCCTCGCCCCCTACCCCTGCACCCCTTCCCCCTCTCCTGTCCTCCCCTCCTCCTCCCCAGCCCTCCCCCTCCTCCCCGTGACACGGGGAGGAGGGGGAGGGTTCGGGCGGGGGTGGAGGGGACAGGCATCGCAAGTATAATCGAGTCAGTCCGCAATCCGCTTCGACCGGGAGACCACCCGCATGGAAAAAGCCGACCTGCTGCTGACCAACGCCCACGTGCTCACGATGGATCCGGAGTTCCACGCCTTTCCCAAGGGGGCGGTTGCGGTGCGCAAGGGCAAGATTGCGGCCGTCGGTTCGGCGGCGGAAGTCAGCCGGGCCGTGCGCGCGGGGAAGACCGTCGATTGCCGCGGCGCCGTCCTGATGCCGGCCCTGATCAACGGCCACACCCACGCGGCGATGGCTCTGCTGCGCGGGCTGGCCGACGACCTGCGGCTCGACGTCTGGCTGCTGGGCTACATGATGCCGGTCGAGCGGCAATTCGTCTCCCCGGAATTCGTGCGGCTTGGAACGCGCCTGGCGTGCGCCGAGATGATCCGCGGGGGCGTGGGCACCTTCGCCGACATGTACTACTACGAGGACGACATCGCCGCGGCGGCGGCCGAGGCCGGGATGCGGGCCGTCTGCACCCAGTCGGTGATGAAGTACCCCACGCCGGATTCGGATTCCTTCGAGGACGCGCTCGTGCGGGCGCGCGCTTTACTGCAGCGCTGGAAGGGGCACCGCCTGATCGTCCCGGGCGTGGCCGCCCACGCCCCCTACACCTGCACCGAGGAGATCCTCCGCGCCTGCACCGCGCTGGCCATCGAGCACGGCGCGCCGCTGCACATCCACCTGGCGGAAACCGCCTCGGAAGTGGAAGCCGCCCGCCGCGAGTTCGGCATGCCGGAGGTCCCCTACCTGCGCAACCTGGGGCTGTTCGCCGCCCGGGTGGTGGCCGCCCACGGCGTCCACCTCGATGAAGGAGAGATCCGCACCCTGAAAAAGGCCGGCGCCGGCCTCATCCACGCACCCGCCAGCAACCTCAAGCTGGCCTCGGGCATCGCCCCCGTCACACGGATGCTCGCTCTTGGCCTGAACGTCGGCATCGGCACCGACGGCGCCGCCTCCAACAACCGGCTCGACATGTTCGAAGATATGCGGTTGGCGGCGCTGCTGGCCAAGGGGAGCAGCGGCGATCCGACCGCCGTGCCGGCCCGCACCGCTCTGGCCATGGCCACCCGGATGGGCGCGGAGGCGCTCCACATCGGCGAAATCACCGGTTCGCTGGAAAAGGGGAAGCGCGCCGATCTGCTGCTGCTCGATCTCGACGCGGTCCATTCCAGCCCGGCCTTCCGCCGCGGTCCCGATTCGGTGTATTCCCGGATCGTCTACTCCGCCAAGGCCTGCGACGTGACCGACCTGATGGTGGAAGGGAAGTGGTTGCTGCGCGAAGGCGCCCTGCAGGATCTGCCCGAGGCGGAACTGCTGCGGGAGGCCGCCGAGACGGCCCGCCGTCTGGATGCCTTCCTGGAGGAGCGCGAATCCTCCGTGCTTTCAAAGCTGGTGGCCATCGAAACCGCCGAGGAACAGGAATCGTTCGAGATCCAGGTGAAGGTCCGGCTGGCGGCGGATTTCCCGATCCTCGAGCGGCTGAGCCACCCGGATCTGGAGATCGTCTACGACCGGCACTACCGGGAGTACGACACCTACTTCGAATTCCCGAAGGCCGGCCAGGGCTGGCTGCGCTACCGGGAGGATCAATACGTTTCATCGGACGGAGAGCCCGGCAACGTGCGCTACCGGCTGACCCTCACCGGCCCAAGCCGCGAACGCGAGTTCACCGGGGCGGTGCTGCTTTCCCGCTCGCGCTTCCTGGCGCCCGCCACGCGCAGCCTGCGCTTCTACCGCGAATACTTCCAGCCGCTTCGGGAGATCGGGGTGATCAAGGACCGGCTGCGCTGGCAGATCCGCTACCGCGGCACGGAGTTCTACGTGAATTTCGACTCCCTTTCCACGCCCGCCATTCCCGAGCGCTTCCTGGAAGTGAAAGCCCGGACCTGGTCGCGGCGCGACGCCGAACAGAAGGCCGGGATGATCGTCAAGATCGTGAAGGCGCTCGGCGCGGATAAGGCCGAGGCCTTCCGCGAGGATTATGTCGAAATGGCGGCGAAGGAATAGACAGGGGAATGGACAGGGGGAATAGACAGGATTTACAGGATGTTTCAGGATTGACAGGATTGTAAAGAGGTTTAGTTGGAAAAACCTAAGGGGGAGAAATGAAGATTGCCATTCTGTGCGAAAAGATCATCGGCTGCGCATTTCGTATACATAACCATTTCGGTTTTGGATTCCTAGAGAAGGTTTATGAAAATGCATTGGCAGTCGAATTACGTAATTTCGAAGGACTCTCAGTCAAACAACAGCATCCCATCCCTGTTTACTATCGCGGCAAGAAAGTAGGGGAGTATTTCGCCGATCTACTGGTAGAAGATATCATTATTGTCGAATTAAAATCCGCATTGCATATTGGAAAAGAGCATGAGGCACAATTGGTGCATTACCTACAGGCGACAGGTATTGATCATGGATTACTTATTAATTTCGGATCATCCGTATCGGTAAAGCATAAATATAGAAAATATAAAAGGGGATCTTAAAATCCTGTCAATCCTGAGCAATCCTGTACATCCTGTCTATTTTTCCTTGTCTTCCGCGTCGAGCCGGGCCATCATCTCCAAACACGCCCGCACGGCATGGTAGGGGCAATCCCACGGGCCGATCTTGTAGTGCTCGGGGTTCGGCTTGCCGTCGCGCGAAAGCTGCTTGAACCATCCCCCGTGTTCGCGGTCGACCACGTGCTCGCGGATGTACTTCCACACACCCTTCGCGGCGGCGGCGAATTCCTCGCGGCCGGAAAGCCGGCAGGCGTTGTGGAAGCCCACCATCGCTTCGGCCTGCGCCCACCAGATCTTATCGGCGTTGGTTACCCCGTGCGGCCCGCCTTCGTAGACGATGCTGCCGTCCTGTTCCAGCGCTTCGCGGTGCACGGCCTCCGCCAGGCCCAGCGAAACCTCGCGGACCTTCGCCTTCAGGTCTTCGTCTCCCTGCGCTTCGGCCGCTTCCCACAGCAGCCAGGAGCCCTCGATGTCGTGTCCGAAGGAGAACACCGAGGAGAGTGAGTTCCATGCGTCGTCGAAAAACAGCCGCAGATGGTGCGCGTCCGGGTCGACGATATGGCCGAGGAAGGTTTCGATCAGCGCCTTATGCCGGGCTTTGAGCTGTGAATCGTCCCACACCCGCAGCAGATTGGTGTAGGCTTCGAGGATGTGCAGGTTGGTGTTCATCGACTTCCGGCAGTCGAGATCCACCTCGCTCAGCCGCATGTCCGCCAGGGCGTCCCATTTGCGGCCGCTGCCCTCGATATAGCCGCCATGTTCGGGTTCGTACCCGTGCTCTTCCAGCAGGCGGAACAGCGATTGGGCCAGCTTCAGGCTCTGCTCCTCTTTGGTCGCCCGGTAGTATTCCGAAAGGCCGTACAGCCCGAAAGCCTGCGCGTAGTGATGTTTGCGGTCGAACACCGGCTGGCCCTTGGCGTTGACGTTGAAGTACAGTCCGCCGTACTCGGGATCCCAGAAGACTCCGGTGAGGTAATCGAAGGCGCGGCGCGCCATCGCGAGGTTCTCCTCCCCGCCCAGCACCCGGTGGGCGGCGGAGAACGTCCAGAGGATGCGCGCACAGAGAATCGCGGATCGCGGCACGTCGTTGCGAACCTCCAGATCGTTGGTCACCGCCCCATAGAATCCGCCGTTCTCCGGATCGGACGCATGCCGGATCCAAAACGGCAGGAGGTTTTGGGTGAGTTCGGATTCCAATTCCTTCCGGAATTTCGCTTCTTTGGCCATACATTACTCCCGGGCGGCTTTCTCCGTCCGTCGCCGGCGCGCCGGACGCATCTGGATTCGGCGGCTATTGTACACGATCCATCTGCGGCAAACCGGATCGCCTGTCCACCTTTATAAAACCTATATCGTCTATTACCGGGCGGACCACCGGCCTGCCCCCGCTTCGCGGGGGTCCGCCCCTACAATAACCAAATCCTGTCTA
>JBJYXS010000357.1:0-7408 GCA_046260075.1 Anaerolineales bacterium
AGATCAGCACACCCGCCGCCAGCGAAACCAGAAGCATCAACCCGACGCTGAAGAACATCCACTTCCAGGAGCGGGTCTCCTGCTTGATGGCGGCCAGCGTGGCCAGGCAGGGGATGAAGGTCAATTGCATCGCCAGGAAGGCAAGCCCCGCCGCCGGGGTGACGGCCCGGGAAAGCGTCTCCATCAGACCGGCACCCGTATCGCCGATTTGGTACAGCACGCTGAGCGTGGCCAGCGTGTTTTCCTTGGCGACGATGCTGGTCAGCAGGGCCACCAGCATGCGCCAATCCAGTCCCAGCCAATCCCCCAGCGGTGCGAGCAATTCCCCGAAGGCGGCGAGGTAGCCGGTTTGGAGCCGGCCGGTGGGGAAGTACGAGAGTCCCCACACCAGGGTGGAGACGGCCACGATCACGGTGCCGGCTTTCTGCAGGAATTCCGTCAGATGCTGCCAGACGTACAGGCCGATAGTGCGTCCGTTCGGCAGGTGATAGAGCGGCAATTCCATAATAAAGGCCGTGTGCTCGCCGCCCAGCACCAGTTTGTGCAGGGCGAAACCCAGGCCGATCAGCAGCGCGAGGTTCAATCCCAACACCGCCATCGTGGCCCACACCGCCGCGGAACCGAAAAAGATGGGGGCCAGTACCGCCAGGACGGCCAGGCGCGCCGCGCAGGGCACCAACGGCGTGAGCAGGATGGTCAGCAGCCGCGAACGCGGCGAGTCGATGATCCGCGAGCACAGAACACCCGGCACGTTGCAGCCCACGCCCAGGCAGAGCGGCATGAAGGATTTCCCGTGCAGGCCCATGATATGCATGAAGCGGTCGGTCACGTAGGCTGCGCGCGCCATGTAGCCGGTGTCTTCCAGAAAACCGAGCACCGCGAAGAAGAGGGCCAGGAGCGGGGCGAAGGTCAGCACCATGCCCGCGCCGGCCCAGATGCCGTCGACGAGCAGGCCGCTGACCCACCACGGAGCTCCGGTCAGGGCCGTGTGCGCCCAGTCGGCGGCGGCCTGCACCACATGGACGTCCAGCGCTTCCTGCAGGGGCACGCCGATGCTGAAGGTAAGGCCGAAGGCGGTCCCCAGGATCGCCAGCAGGAGCAGGAATCCGCCCACCGGATGGATGGCCAGGCGGTCCAATTTCTCCGTCAGCGTGATCTGCCCCGTGTGCGGCTTGGTCACCGCGGCCCGCATGACCCGTTCGATCCACGTATACCGGCCGCCCGCGATCGCCACCAGGGCGTCTTCATGCTCCAACAATACGGCATGGACGGATTCCCACACCGCCGGCGGCAGCTGCTTGCGCAGGAGCTCCGTGATCTCGGCATCGCCTTCGAGCATTTTCAAGGCCGCCCAGTCCGGCGGATAGGGCGCCGGTACGTACTCGGCCGTCTGCCGCCGGATGTCGTCGAGGACGGATTGGTGATCGGCGCGGATGGACGGCCGGTGCGGCTGGAATTGCTCCGGGCGGAGCAGATATTGCTCGATGACCCGGACCAGTTCGCGGGTTCCCTGGTTGCGGGAAGCCGTCATCGGGACGACGGGCAGCCCCAGCGCCGCTTCCAGCGCGCGGCAGTCGATCTCCAGTTTTTCCTCCCGGGCGACGTCCATCATGTTCAACCCCATCACCACCGGAACGGGCAGCGCCAGCAGTTCGCACAACAGGTAGAGGTGCCGTTCCAGGCAGGCGGCGTTGACGACGACCACCACCAAATCCGGTTTTTCCCGGACGAGAAAATCGCGCGCGACGCGCTCCTCCAGCGAGTTGGCCGTCAGGCTGTACGTGCCCGGCAGATCCACCAATTCGAAGGTCAGCGAATCGGCGCGGTGTATGCCGCGCTTCTGTTCGATCGTCTTGCCCGGCCAGTTGCCCACATGCTGGGAAAGGCCGGTGAGCAGGTTGAATACCGTCGATTTGCCCGAATTGGGCTGTCCGGCGAGCGCGACCGTCAGCTCCCGGGCGGGAGCGGCGGTGGAGACCGGCGGGGGCGCCGCAGGCGGTTCCGGTTTTGGGCGTCCGGAGAGCGGCTTGACGGCGATCCGCGATGCCGCGCCGCGGCCCAGCGCCATCCGCGCTCCCCGGACGATGACCAGCAGCGGACCGTGTTCCTCGTTTTGGACGACTTCGACTTCCGCCCCGGGGGTGAATCCCAAGGCCGTCATCCGCCCGATGAAGTCGTTTCCGCCGTGCAGGCAGGCGACGGCGCCTCGCATCCCGAGCGGAAGATCGGCCAGCGCCGTCTGTTCGTCGTCACATTCGAAGTGCCGGGACCGGCGCGGGGGGACGTGTCTGCGCCGGAAAAACCGCGGCATATGGAAAAACCGATGACGCCTGTGTTGCTTTTTCATTCGTTCTCCTTCTTCCGGATCGAATTTTTCTTCTCAATAAACGGATCGCTCTGCATCCGTTCGGATATCCCGCCGGGAGGGATTATTCCTCCGGCGAAAAAACCTGCAATTCGGGATGCCGCAACGCCTCCTCGACGATCGAACCCCGTTGGAGGAAACCCAGCGCCAGCCCGCTGCCGCGCCCGACCAGCAGACGCCGGCCGGGTTCGGCGCCGGTTTCCGGCGGCAATCTCACGCGTCCGTCTTTCCCGATGCGGCCCCGGGCGATTGCCCGCCGCGTGAGCGGGATTTTGGATTGCGCCAGCCGCTCCGGGCGGCCGATGGCGAAGCCGCCCGATGCGCGGCTGCCCGCCAGGAAGACGACTTCCTCGCCGGCCTGAAATCCGTATTCGGCGTACGCTTCCGGCGGGATGCGGATCTCCATCTCCGGCCCCACCGCCACCCACCCGAATATCCACTTTCCGCCTTTGGCCAATTGCGGCATAACGCCTCCTAACCGACCGCTGGAATATGTCCTCCTCGTTACCGGGAAGAAATTCTGCCGGCCCGCACCAGGCAGTGTGTATCGTTGATCCGCGCGGCGATCCCGCCGGATGCATCCGGGAAATACATATTCTCCAGTTCATGGGCATCCCGGTGATCCAGTGCTTCGAAACCGTATTTTGCCAGAAAGGAATCGACGGTTCCCTTTTCGATGCCGAAATGCCACGATTCGCCGACGCTCGCAAGGGTCTCCAACGCACCTTCCTCGCCGTACTGGGTATCCTCGCCGCGGATGACGGTTGCGTACGCGTAATTGAAGACGATCTCGCTTCCCGGTCCGGCGAATTCCTGCATCGTCCGGAATGTCCGGTCCACGGAATCGGGCTGGAGGTATTCCCGCTCGCCTTCGAGCAGGAAGAGGGTCTTTGCACCGCGCCGAAAACCGGCCTGTTCCAGCTTGGCGGGGATGGATTCCCTGTCGAAATCGATGGAAACGAACGTCAGGTTCGAAGGGACGGCGAGTCGCCGCTTGCGGTATTGGGCGATCTTCGACTGTAGCGTGATCGGCGCGTCCAATTCGAAGATGCGGATTCCGCGGAGTTGCTCCGGAAAGCGCAAAGCCCGCGTATCGTATCCCGCGCCGAAGATCAGGATCTGGGCGAATCCCGCCTCCCCTGCGCGCCGGAAAACGGCGTCGATGTACTTGGTCCGGGCGATGACGTATTCATAGATTCCTTTATTGCTTACGCCGCGCAGGAAGAGCCTCCCGGCGCCGGGAAGGCGGACCAGGTAACGCAGGATGCCGGGCATGAGCGATACCGCCAGGGCGTCGCCGGATCGGTAGAGGGGATCCTTCTCGAGCGAAGAACCCGCCCGGCACAGACAGCAGATTTCGGCCGTGCGCGAGATTCGAGTCGCCATCCGTTTTTCGGTCTTTCCAGGTGTACGGGCCGGCATGCTTTCCATCCTTTCCTTATTTGGTGCCGTACAGCACACCGCTGTTGCCGGCGACGTGGTTTATCCGCATGGAAGGCGCGTATCGATGGATCCGAGTCATGAACCGTTTCCTCCCCATCCGAGATGGATCATGTATTGCATTTTCAATGCATCCGAGAGAAGGCCCATCAGCCTCGTCCGGAAATTCAACCGCCGGTCGCCGAAGAAGAAGATCGTCTCCCGGAGGATGAAGCGATCGTCCCAGGAGAGGATGTCTTCGGGTTTGTCCAATCCCCACACGAGGAAGGATCGTTCGTCCAAGCCCGCCTGGCGGATGACCATCCGGTTGGCGGCTTTTATCCCCATCCGGGAACTGGCGTCGAAGAGGATTTCCCCGCCGGGGAATTCGTCCGCCAGATCCTTCAGAAAGCCTTTTATCTCCTCTTCGCGGAAGTAATAGAAGACGCCCGCGGCGATGAACAGCACCTTGTCGGCGGGACAAATCCGGGAACGCCAGTCCTTCTCGAGGAAGGATGCCGGGAGAAACTTACGCCTTGCGGAATCCCTGATGAAATGCTTCCGCAGTTCGATGACCTCCGGCAGATCCAGGTCGTACCATTGCACCCGCCCATTGTCCACCCGGTCGAAGGTGGTATCGAGTCCGCAGCCGATGTTCACGACGGCGGCCCGGGGATGGCGGCGGAGAAACTCCGCGATCACGCGGTCGGTGCACAGGCTGCGCATGATCCAGCCGGTCTTGGTGATTTTGCTGATGTTCCCGGCCAGCGGGGAAAAATCGAAATCCACCGCATCGATGATATCGAGCGCTTTCCGGTCCACCAGCAGCGGTTCGGGCTTGCGGGTTTCGCGCGCCCGTCCCCACAGGGGAAGGAACAGGGTTTTGGGAACATTGCCGAGATTCGCCAAGGATATTTTCTTCATTGTCTCCTCACACTGCGGTTACCGCCGCTGATCGTATATTTTTTACAACACTGAGAGAAGGACGATCCCGGCCAGGAGGGCCGATAGAATCAGCGCCGGGATCCACAGGAAACGCCAATCCAGCGGGATGTCGGCGCTGCCTTCCGGCAACGGCGGGGTATCGGGATCGAAGTATTTCCTCAGCCGGTCGATGGACGGAGTGGGCACGCCCGAGCGCCGGATCAGTGCGTCGAATTCCCCGGCCAGGTGGCGGATTTCATCCCCTGCGGCGTCGGCATGTTCCAGCATGGCGGTGCGCATGCGCGGATCGGGCAGCTGCTTGCGGAATCCCCAGACCAGGATCGGTTCCGGCAGCCAACGGAAAATCCAGACGCTGGAGGGGACGTTCGGGCAGCCCAGTTTCCGCACCACGCGGAATCCTTCCCGGATGGCGCGGATCGTGAGCACGATCGCATCGCGGGTGTGCGCCATGCGCACGTTGTCGCGTCCCGCCGCGCGCATCGCCGGAGCGAGCGAAGGCATCAGCAGCGCGACATGGGTCTTCAGCCAGGCGTCCATATCGGTGCGGATCTCGGCGTCGAATCCCTGCATGGTGCCCAGCACGGCGGCGACCACCCGCGTCCGCGAGCGGATCATTCCGTCGGCTTCGCCGATCGGGATCCGGGCGGGCTTTTCCGGCCCGCCGCCGGCCAGGTAGTGGATCTTGTGCCCGCGCCGGTAGCCGGCCGCCATCGGGAAGCCCGTCAACACCCGTTCCGCGCCCAGCGCTTCGGTCAGCGCGTCCGGCCCGGCGGCGTTGTTCATCAGGAAGAGGATATTCGGCGTATGCCGGTTGGCGGCCAGGATCGGCAGGATCTCCAGCGCCCGGTTCTTGCGCATCACCACCATCACCAGGTCGTAAGGATCCTCCGGATCGAGCCGTTCGACGATGTTCGGCCGGGAGACGGTTTCCTTTTCTGTTTCCGTATCCACCAGGACGATGCCGTACTCGCGCAGATCGGCCAGCCGCTTCCCGCGGGCCAGCAGCGACACCGTGTGGCCGGCCTCGTGCAACCGGGAGGCCAGCAGACTGCCCAAAGGGCCTGCACCATATACCAGGATCTTCATTTTCACCTTGCCTTTCTGTATAAGCGGACCGGACGCAACCGCATCCCGCCGCTGCCTGCCATGCGCACTCAACCCGGTTTGCGGGCCGTGGCGCAGAACCATCCCTTTTCGTATTCTTCGAACAGACGGACATCCGCAAAGCCGGCGGCGGAGAGCAATCCGCCGAACTCCCGGATCCCATAGAACGACATATCCGCCCATTCCGAGAGTTTGCGGTTCCGATCGTCGTATTTGCCGCCCGCGTACCCTTCCCCGATCACCGATATATCGCCGCCGGGTTTCATCACGCGCAGGATTTCCCGCAGGCCGGATGACAGGTCGGGCCAGAAGTAATGCGTCTCGACGGCAAGCACGAGATCGAACATCCCCTCGGGGAAGGGCAGATCCGTCACCGACGCGCGGCGGATGTCCACCCGTCCGGCCCGGATACCCTGCGCGTTCCGCCGCGCGGATACGGCGATGCTCTCGGCCGAGTAATCGATGCCGTACACCCGGCTATGCGGGTGGGCGTCGGCCAGCTTGCGGACGGTTTCCCCGCCGCCGCAGCCCACATCCAGGATGACCGCGCCGTCCCGGATGCCGGCGCGGGCCAATCCCCAATCGGTCAGCGCCGCGTGCCAGCGGTTCATGCCGCCGGCCACCGCCCGGCCGATCCAACCGGCGGGCTTTCGGTACTGGTCCATCATCATCCGGAGAAGATTCATGCCGATCCTCGGCTTCCGACAGCGAATCCGCCGTTGGGCGGTCCTATTGCACTTCGGCGACGGCGATGCAGTGGGTCCCGTTGACCCTTCCGAGCGGCGTGCCGTCCTCCGCCGTGAGGTGCTTCTGCTGCAGCTGCTCGGGCGTGTGGTGGGCGATGAGCCGGAACCCGCGCTGCGTCAAAAACGATTCCACCTCGCCGACCTCCAGGCCGAAGGTCCAGCCCTCGCCCGCCCGGGCGACGGTCTCGAAGATTTCCCGCTCCCCGTAACAGCGATTCTCGCGACGCAGGACCGAGGCATAGATGTAGTCGAACACGACCCGGCTGCCCGGCGCGGCATGGCGGCGGATGAAGGCGAAGTTTTCGTCCACCGCCTGCGCGGTGAGGTACATCGTGATGCCTTCCATGAGGAAGAGGTCCATCCGGCCGTCGGCGAAGCCGGCTTGCGAAAGCGCGGCGGCAAGGTCTTCCTTGTCGAAATTGATCCGCACGAAGGTCAATTCGGGCGGAACGGGTATGCGCTTCCGCCGCAGGATCTCCTCCTTCGGATCCAGCGTCGTCGGAACGTCCAGTTCGAAGACCCGCGTTCCGCGGTTGGCCTTCGCAAAGCGCAGCGCGCGGGTGTCGAACCCGGCGCCCAACAGGACGATCTGCGCGAACTCCCGCCCAAGCGCCTCGGCAAAGGCGGCATCCATCACGCGGGTCCGGGCGAGGACGTATTCGTAAATGCCCGCCGGGAACATCTTGGCCATCACCAGCCGGCGGACGAAGGGGATCACCGCCATCAGCCACGCGCCGAACGGGATGATCTTTTCCGCCAAGTCGTCCGGCCCGCGCAGGCGCGGATCCGCTTCGCGCGCGGCGCAGGCGCGGCAAAAACAGGTATAGCC
>JBJYXS010000358.1:0-6463 GCA_046260075.1 Anaerolineales bacterium
AGGGAAAGTGCAGGCTGCGCGGTATGCCCGGGAGAAAAAGATCCCCTACCTCGGGCTGTGTCTGGGCATGCAGGTGATGGTGGTCGAATTCGGGCGGTTCGTGTTGGGGGATGAGTCGGCTCACTCGACGGAGTTCGACCAAAGCACCCCGCATCCGGTGATCGACCTTCTGCCCGAACAGCGCGATATCGCCAACATGGGGGGAACGATGCGGCTTGGCCTGTATCCGTGCAAGCTGCAACCGGGCACCAAGGCGGGGGCGGCGTACGGAAAACAGAAGGAAGTCCAGGAGCGCCACCGGCACCGGTTTGAATTCAACAACTCCTACCGGGAAAAATTGGGCGAAGCCGGGATGGTGTTCTCCGGCCTTTCGCCCGACGGCCGTCTGGTGGAAATTGCGGAACTCGCCGGACATCCCTTTATGGTCGGCAGTCAATTTCATCCGGAATTTCTCTCGCGGCCGAACCGGCCGCATCCGCTGTTCCGCGCCTTTGTGGAGGCGGCCATCCGGCACGCCAAGGGCTGATCGGATTCAGCTTCGGCGCCGGCCGCCGCCGATCAGGGTGACGAAGTACAGCAGTTGCATCAGCGCCGTGGCCAGGCTCCCGACATAGGTCATGGCCGCCGCGTTGAGCACCTCGTTCACGCCGCGGGCGTCCTGCTCGCTGTGCAGCATGCCGTTTTCGGCCAGCATCGCCCGCGCCCGGCGGCTGGCGTTGAACTCCACCGGCAAGGTGGCGAACGCGAACAACGCCCCTAGAGAAAAGAAGAGCACGCCGGCCCAGGCTACCTGGGCCAATCCCAGGATCAACCCGCCGAAGATCAAAATCCACCCCAGATAGGAACCGATGCTCACCGCGGGCACCATCAGGCTGCGCAGGCGGAGCGGCAAGTAGCCTTCCGCCTGCTGGACGGCGTGTCCGATCTCGTGCGCCGCCACGGCGATCGCGGCGACCGACGGATGCTGGGCCACTTCCTGCGAGAGGTACAGCGTATTCTTCGCGGGATCGTATCGATCGGTCAGACGGCCACCGATTCCCGCCAAGCGCACGTCCGCCAGCCCAGCGGAGGATTCGATATTCGCCCCGGATCCTCCGGAAGACAGCAGCCTGCGCGCGGCGTCGAGACCGGTGATGTTCATGGCATTCCGGACCTTGCTCCATTTCGTGTAGGTGCTGCTGACCCGCCATTGGGCGTACATCATTAAAAGCATGGCCGGCAGCATAAAACATAAGTACCTGGGATCGAGATAAAACATCTGTCAGACTCCTTTCTGATCTTTCAACGCCTCTACGGCGCGGTCAAGTTGCGGATCCAGTCCGGCCTGGAACTCCTCCTCCGAGAGGGCCACGGTGATGTCAGGGGTCAGGCCTTGGTGGGCGATCTGCCGTCCGTTGGGGGTGTACCAAAGGGAGATGGTGATGCGGATGGCTCCCATGTTGTTCACCAGCGGGATCCATTCCTGCACCGATCCCTTGCCGTAGGTGGTGGTCCCCACCAGCAGCGCCCGTTGATGATCCTGCAGCGCTCCGGCGACGATTTCGGACGCGGATGCGCTGTTGCCGTCGACCAGCACAACGAGCGGGATATCCGTCGCCAAGCCGCCCTCATGCGTGTAATAGCGGATTTCCTCGCCGTCCCTGCCTTTCTCATAGAACAACAACGAGTTCTCCGGAAGGAATTGCGATCCGACGTCCACCGCGGCCGTCACCAGGCCGCCGGGATTCTGCCGCAGATCAAGGATTAAGCCGGCGGGTTGTTCCGCCAGCAGCGACTCCAGTCCGTCCCGGACCTGCGGATCGGCGGATTCGGAGAAAACACCCAGGTAAAGATAACCAATTCCATCCTCCAACATCCGGCTTTCCACCACCGGCGGTTCGATTTTCGCCCGTACGATGTCGAATTCCAGTTCCTCGGCTTCGCCCGGTCGCCGGATGGTCAGGATGACGTGGGAGCCGGCCGGACCGAGCAGTCGTTCACGCGCCAACAACGGATCGATGCCGGCCAGGTCTTCCCCGTCGATCCGGATGATCATGTCGCCAGCCTGTAATCCCGCTTTTTCGGCGGGAGAGCCGGGGAACGGGGCGATGATGGTCAGATAGTCGCCGGTCAGATCGACTTGGGCGCCAATCCCCTCGTATCCCTCCAGGTATTCGGATGCGGATTGATAAAGATCCGGCTCCATATAGGTGGAATTTTCGTCCCCCAGGGATTGCATCATTCCACTGATCGCCCCCTGAATCAGCCGGGTGTCATCCACAGAGGGTTCGACATAATGGCTGTGGATGATCTCCCAGGTCTGACTCAGCGGATCGAAGGCGTCGCCGGAGGATTCTACGACCCCGGACCGTCCGAGGACATAGCCGATCCCGACGGAAGCCGTACCGAGGCAGAGGGCAAGCCACAACAGCGCCAGGGTGAAAAAGGCGCCCCGCAGAAATTTATCGTTCAGCACACGGTGTTGTACGCTTTCCGGTTGCATATGGTTCACTCCATGGTAAAGATATCCGCCGTCCGGGTTCGGGAGGGCCGGCACATTGGTGGATGAATTCCCGGGTTTCTTTATATCCTCATGCACCGCACGTGCTGCGGGGTCGGCGTTCCACGTACTCAAATGGAAGGCCTGTAGAATATTAGTACCACAATTAGGATAAATAAAAGATAAGAACATCGAATGGGAAAAAACGGGCGGAAACGGCGCCTTACCCCCAAACCTCCGGAAGCCGGTGGATCGTTTCGATGTGGTGGTGGGCGGAACCGTCGTCGGGCCGATGGTGGACCAGAACGGCGGTCCACCCCAATTCGCGGGCCGGGCGCAGATTACGGGGCAGATCGTCCGCCAGCAAACATCGGTCCGCGGGCGGCGATCCGGCCATTTGCATGGCGGTTTGATAGGCGTCCGGCTGGGGTTTGGGAACCAGGCCGGTGGCGAAGATGTCGATGATTCCGTCGAAGCATTCCGCGATGTCGAGGATGGTCAGTACCCGAAGAATGTACGCACGGTCGGCGTTTGAAAAAATGAATCGCTGTTGTCCCAATCCGGTCAGCATCCGGCGCAAGGCCGGATCGGGCGAGAGGAATCGTTCCAGGGGAATATCATGGACGAACCGGTAGTAATCCTCGGGATCCACCTGTTGCTCGATCCGCAGGCCTTGGCACGTTGTACCGTAGGTTTCGAAGTACCGCCGCCGCAAATCCTCCACCGCCGTTTCCGGAACCGCAATCCGCTCCATCAGGTAGCGATTGATCCGGCGTCCGATTTCATCCCATAGGCCGGTTTCGGGTGGATAGACCGTGTCGTCGAGATCGAAAAAAAAGTATTCGGGAACGGGGCGGGTCATGACGGTTTTCCGGGAGATCCTTTGACCGGCGCGTGCCGGGAGTGGGCGTGGAGGACATCGTACGACGATCCGGACCGCGACTCTACATCTCGCCTTCCAGCAGCTCTTTTGCGTATGCCCATACGGCGGGGGTGCCGCCGGTGTGCCAGAAAAGTATCGATGCGCCGGATGGGATTTCATCCCGGCGGATCATTTCCAGCATACCGCCCGCCGCGCGGCCGGTATAGACAGGATCAAGCAAGATTCCCTCTTGGCGGGCGAATAAACGGATGGCTTCCCGTTCCAAATCGCCGGCGACCCCGTACCCTCCGCCGCGGAATCGGTCGTCGATATGGAGGATTTCTTGCGCCGCCGATCCGGCCACGTTCATCTTTTGCATTGTGTCTGCGGCAAGAGCAAGTATCTTTTCCCGCAGGGGATCCGAGGGCAAATCGACGCTGATGCCCTGAATGCGGCCTGTGAATCCGTATTGACGGGCGCCGAGAATCAATCCGGTTTGTGTGCCGCCGGAGGACGAGGCGAAGACGATCCAATCCGGTTCCATGCCTTGTTCCTTAATTTCTCGGATCGCCAGGGCATACGCCGCGGCTCCCAGAGGATTGGAGCCGCCGTAGGGTATCCGGTAGGGATTCCGTCCCGCGGATTTTTCTCCGGCGAGGGTTTCTTCCAGCGCGGCATCGCGCGGCCTTTCCCCGGCCCAGACCAGATTTGCGCCGACCAGCACATCCAACAGCAGATTCCCGGTTTCCGGCGGACGGGGACTTCCCGTCAGGACCAGGACGCTGCGCAAACCCAGCGCGGCGGCCGCGGCAGCCGTCTGCCGGCAGTGATTCGATTGCGGCGCACCGACGGTGACGAGCGTATCCGCGCCGCACCGCAGAGCATCGGCGCATAGGAATTCCAGTTTTCGCGTTTTGTTTCCGCCCTCGGCCAATCCGGTGAGGTCGTCGCGCTTGATCCATAAACGGCGGCCAAGCAGTTTTGACAGCCGCGGAAGTTCCTGCAGAGGCGTGGGCAAGGCGGCCAGCTTGACGCGCGGGAGGGATTCGAGGTTCATGGCAGGCTCCGTGAAGAAGCGGCCAGATGCCGCGTGCGGCGGCGGGCGAGGATACGGGTGAGGCCGAGCAGGCGGGGGAGGATTCGGTGGTACGCGGCATAGCGGAATGGGGCGGGGGGGAAATCCCACGCGCCGGCGTATCGGACGACGGTGCCGGCGAACCCCTGCTTGAATTGGAACACGCCCCACATCGGATCGGTTTCGGCAAACGTGTCCGGCGCGCCCCAGAGGTCGTAATAGGCGTACCCGGCCCGCTTTAACGTGCGGACGGCCTCCCACTGCAACAGGTGATTGGGCATCTTCTCGCGGTGGAGGGCGCGCGACATGCCGTACAGGTACCATCCGCGGTCAGCGAAGTGGAACAGGATCAACGCCGCCACCGGCAAATTCTCCACTTCCGCGATAAGCGGTTGAGCCCGGCCGGCCCGCATCATTTCCCGCCAGACGTCGCGGTAGTATTCCTCCGCACGGATGACGAACGAATCGCGGTCGGCGGTTTCCGAGTACATCGCGTACAGCAACGGCAGGTCGTCTTCGGTTCCCGGCCGGACGGTCACGCCGCGCCGCTGCGCCAGGCGGATGTTATAGCGCGTTTTTTGCTTCATCGCGGCCAACAAGAGGTCTTCTTCCGGGCGGATATCCAGCAGAACGGTGTTGCGGAATTGGATTTGTTCGCAAGAAAAGCGCCAACCGCGGCGTTTCCATTGTTCGACGGTTTGGGCTGCGGCGGGCTCGTCGATCGCGTTTCCCGGCTCCGGGATGCCCCGTCCGAACGCCAGGTCCGGATCGATTTTTATCTGGATGGCGTCTTCCCGGCGGGCAAGCAACTCCAAATCCGCAAGGACCTCGGACCGCACGGCGACCTCACGCCAATCGAGCAACGGACCCTTGGGAAGGTAGAACAACCGGGCGGAGAAGGGGCCCAGGCGGACCGTCCGGCGGAGGATCTGTGCGGCGGCAACCGGCTGACCGGAGGAATCCGTCCATGCCCGCCGATCGACGGTCCATCCGAATCGGGCTTTGCATTCACCCCACGTCCAGCATTGGAGGACGTGCGCATTCGGCAATCGGGAGACGATCCCGTCCCACTCTTCGCGGTCGGCGATGGATCGGCAATTCATCCCAATGCCCTCGAGCGGCGGGCGACCAGCAGCCGGTACGCACCGTACAGCAGCGGATGGTATACCCGGTCCCATGCCCCCACCGATCGCCAGATCCGCCCGCCAAAACCTCGTTTAAAGCGGTACACGCCCCACAGGCCGTCCCGTCGTGACGTGAACTGGCGTTCCAGTGTTTCCGCATCCGCGTCGGGAATTCCCCAGAGATCGTATTCCGTACATCCCCGGCTGCGGGCCCAACGGATGGCTTCCCATTGCAGGAGATACGGAGCCATGACCTCGCGGTGAAGATCGGAGGAAGCCCCGAACAGGTACCAGGCGCGGCGGCCCTGGACAAAGGCCATCAGACCCGCAATCGGTTCTCCGCGGTATTCCGCCAGCCATAGCGCGGCGTTTTGCCGCGGGCGGAAGGCGGCGAACGCTTCCCGATAGTACGACTCGCTGTGGATGGCGAAGGAATCCCGGCTCCCGGTGGCATCCATCAGGCGGGTAAACAGGCCGATGTCCTCCGAACGCACGGCGGTCACCCCGTGGCGGGCGGCCAAACGGATGTTGTAGCGGGTCTTGGATTTCATGCGGGCCAGGAGATCGTCCTCGGATCCCTGCAGATCCACCAGGATCGTCTGTGGAGGTTGGATGGTATTCGGGCTGGGCTGAAATCCGATCCGGCGGAGAGCGCTGTCCGGGAAATCCTCGATAGCGGCGTCCGGTTCGATCTTCAGGAATACCGCCCGGCGGGACCGGCATGCGCCGTCCAATTGGGGAAGCAGCCCGGCAAGGGAAGCCGCGTCGGAGGGGACCGGACCGCGCGGCAAATAGGCGATGGAAAAACCCAACGGAAGCGGACGGAAGAGCACCAGCGCCCCGGTCTCGTCCTTCCGAAGCGGTTCCGCCCGCCAGCCGAAGGCGGATTTCAACCGGCCCCAGGCACCGGTTTGCAGCAAATG
>JBJYXS010000359.1:0-7909 GCA_046260075.1 Anaerolineales bacterium
TGGGATGTCTCCGGAATCGACGACGGCTGGGTCACTCTCCGCCTCACGGTGTATTCGCGCCTGGGCGGCACTGCGGAACGGAGGATCCGATTTCGCCTGCAGAAGCCTGTTCCGACGGCTGCACCCACGGCCACACCCACACCCACTCCGACGGTGACGATGACGCCGACCCAAACGCCGACAGAGACGGAAACCCCCCTTCCGGCTGCCACGCCGACCCCGACGCATACACCGCCGCCCGCGGAGACCCTTACGCCGACGGATTCGCCCACCCCCGTGCCGACCGAAACGCCGACGCCGACCCCGTGATGCCCGCGCCTTGGTTTCGTCGTCCTTTTCTCCCGCAGGTTCGGCCGTCCGGGGCGGATCCCCCATCGGGAAGTGATACTTCCCAGGTTGTATAATCGCCGCCATGCACTTTCGGGCAATGGGCTTTGTCTTCTTCCTTGCAGTGCTGGCCGGATGCCGGACGGCATCTCCCGTCCCGGTTACGTTTCCCCATCCGACGCGTTGGCAGTCTCCGACGGCCACTCCCTCTTTGGTGTTCCCGACCCGCGCGGTATCCCTCACGCTCACCCCGGCACCGACTCCCACCCTCCGGACCTATACCGTCCGGGAAGGCGATACCTTCGGCGCGATTGCGGTGAAATTCGGCGTCGCCGTCGACGATCTGATTAACGCCAATCCGGACGTGGATCCGATTGCATTGCCAATCGGGACGGTGCTGGTGATCCCGAATCCTCCCGCGGGAACCGATATCCGGCAGCCGTCACCCACCCCGGTCGAAATGGATGTCGGCCCCCCCGTTTGTTATGTGCAACCCAGCGGCGGAAAGTGGTGCCTGGCCTGGGTGGCCAATCCCGGAGAAGCTCCCGTCGTCAGCGTATATGTCCGGTTTTCCCTGTATGCTTCCGCGGCGGGCGATCCCTCCGCGATGCTGGAGGAACCCTTGCCGCTCACCGTGCTTCCCCCGGGCGAACGGACGGTGGCGGCGGCCTTCTTTCCGCCGGATCAGGCCCGGGAGGATATCGTGCGGGTAGATTTGGTCGGCGCGATCCGGACAGCCGGAGATGGGGGCATCCTGCCGTTGACCGTCGTCCGCGAAGATCCGCAGCCGCTGGCGGACGGGCTGGCGCTGACCGTGGATTTCCGCATCGATGCCGAAGAACCGCTGTCCGCAAACCGGCTGGATGCGGTGCTGGTGCTCCTCGATCCTTCCGGACAGCCGGTCGGATTCCGGATCCTCCGCATTCCGGGGGAATGGACTTCCGGATCGGTGCATCCGCTGACTCTAGACGCATTCCTGCTGGCCGGGGAGGTGGATTCTTATGAGTTCATCCTTCAGGCGCGCCGGGAGGCGATCGAAACGGAGCCGTCTCCGTCGCCGACCTGAAGGTCTGCAGGATTGGCTGACGGGCGTCGCCCAAGTGGGTGGACGGACGATATCAAACGAAAAAATCCTTACCACAGGAAGGATGATGAAGAGCAATCGTGCGGTTTACTTTTTCGTGCGAAGCATCGTGAGCGGGATCGTCAAGGTGGCGGCGAAGGCCACCGTTACGGGCGTCGAAAACGTTCCGTCCGACGGGCCATTCCTGTTCACGGCGAACCATCTGAGTCAGGTGGATTCACCGTTTATTCTGACGGTGATACCGCGGCAGATGCGCGTGTTCTCGGCGGTGAAGTACCGGCGCAACCCGTTCCTGCGCTTCTTGTTCGAAATGATGGGTTGCGTATGGGTGCGCCAATTCGCGGCGGACCATCATGCGTTGCGCATGGCCCTTGCCCATTTGCGCAACGGCGGTGTGCTGGCCATCGCCCCGGAGGGCACGCGCAGCCGGGAAACGCATGCCTTGCTGCCCGGCACGGGCGGAACCGCCCTGCTGGCCAGCCGGTCGGGCGTCCCGATTCTGCCGACGGCCATTTGGGGGACCGATACATACATCCGCGATGCCCTGCATCTGCGGCGCGGAAAAATCTTCTTCCGGATCGGAAAACCCTACCGTCTGGACCTTTCCCCGCGGGCCAAGGGAGCGGAACTCGAAGCGGCGACGGACGACGTCATGTGCGCCATCGCGGCGTTGATGCCGCCCGCCTACCGCGGGGTGTACGCCGACCATCCGCGGCTGCCGTATTGGATAAAAAGGATGGAGGAATGAGTGTCGCGCCCCTGCCGCCGGAGGAACGGATTTCCCTTCGGAAACTGCTTTCCCCCCGGCAGCCCGGCGACGCGATGGCGGCGTACTATGCGTTGTACCATCCGTCCGCCAAGACGCGCATATGGGTTCACCGGGCGGCAAGCGGACGGATGGACGGATTCCTGGTGAGCGCCAAAACCGGACAGGATCTTTTCCGCCCGTTCCTTACCATCCGTGCGCCGAATGCCTTCTCGGCGGCCGAATTGTTGCGGACCGCATTCCCGTCTCCGCAGCCGGCGATCGTCTCCATTCCCGAACCGCTCGGCGTCTGGGTGCTGCCCTTGCTTTCGCTGGAATCCTCCCGGCGGATTCTCGTGTTTCGATTGAACGGAGCAAAGCTGGAACCGGTCATCAACGTCCTCGTCGTCCGATCAACGTCTCCGGAAGGTTTGGCGCGGTTCGAAATCCGGCGCGGCGACCGGCTGTTGGCCGCCGCCGGGGTGAACTGGCAATCGCCCGATTGGGCGGAGATTTTCGTTCGGACCGACCCGAGCGTCCGCGAAAGGGGGCACGGTAAATCGGTCTGCGCCGCGTTATCCCGGCATCTGTTGGGGGAAAACCGGCAGATCCTCTATGCGGTCGAGGAGGGCGAGGAGTACTCCATCCGGCTGGCGGGCAGTTTGGGATTCGAGGATACTGGGGAACGGGAGTTGCTTTGCGCCGGATCGGTGCGGATGGATCCGCAGCGGGAGAGATAAGCCGCCGGCGCATTCCGGAAGATGTTCCGCACAAGGAAGGCAGGTTTCCATGCCAGACGCAGCGTTTAATTTTCCGAAGGAATTCCGGTGGGGCACCGCCACCTCAGCCCATCAAGTGGAGGGAGGAAACGCCCGCAACGACTGGTGGGCCTGGGAGCAGCAGCCGGGGCGCATCCTGGACGGCGCCCGTTCCGGAAAGGCCTGCGGCTGGCGGGACGGCCGTTGGAAGGAGGATCTGGACCGGGCGGCGGCGGGCGGACAGAACGCCCACCGCTTCAGCGTCGAATGGAGTCGGATCGAGCCCGAACCCGGACGCTGGGATGACGCCGAATTGGATTTCTACCGCGAGATGCTGAAAGGCATGCGCGAGCGCGGCATCGAACCGCTCGTCACACTGCACCATTTCACCAATCCGCTCTGGCTGGCCGAGCAAGGCGGGTGGGAAAACGAGCAGATCGTGGGGCGCTTTGAAACCTTCGTTCGGAAAACCGTAGCCGCCCTGAAGGATCTGGCGGATTTCTGGTGCACGATCAACGAGCCGAACGTCTATGCCTATTGCGCGATCGCCACGGATGCCTTTCCGCCGGGCCGGAACGACATCCGCGCGGCGTTCCGGGTCACGCGCCATCAAATCCTGGCCCACGCGGCCGCCTACCACGCCATCCATGAGATCCAGCCGAAGGCCCGGGTGGGCATCGCCATCCAGTACCGGTGGATGGCCCCGCACACGGCCAGTCCGCTGGACGCCGCCGTGGCGTCCCTGCAGTCGCGGATTTCGAATGAGCTCATCCCCATGGCGCTCCAGGACGGCCGGCTTCGGTTCCCGATCGGCCGCGGACGGGAACCCAAGGCGGCCGGGACGCAGGATTACCTGGGCGTGAATTATTACTCCTCGGACCACGTGTCGTTCGACCTGCGGAAGCCCGGGGAGCTCTTCGGCCGCCGGTTCTATCCGCCGGGATCCGACCTCAGCGACATCGGGTGGAACGCCAACGTTCCCGAAGGGATGGCCCGGGCCATCCGCTGGGCGACATCCTTCGGGTTGCCCGTCCACATCACGGAAAACGGCATCGAAGACGAAGCCGACCGGATCCGGCCGCGCTACCTGATTCAGCACCTGCATCAGGTATGGAAGGCGGTGAACATCGGCACCCCGGTATTCAGTTATTACCATTGGAGCCTGGTGGACAACTTCGAGTGGGAACGGGGATGGACCCAGCGGTTCGGATTGTGGGAGCTCGATCCGCAGACCCAGAAACGCACACAGCGGACGTCGGGAAAACTCTTCGACGAGATCTGCAAAGAGAACAGGATAACGGGCGATATGGTCCGCCGCTACGCCCCGGAGGTCTATCCGGTCCTGTTCCCCGGCTGAGCCATCCGGCGCCGCGGGGAAAGGCATCGGACGGAACATTATGATGACAGGGATGGACACATGCGGAATGTGATATCGCGGTTGATCGGGTATTTCTCTCTGTTTATTTGTTTCGGATTGGATATGGCGCTGCTCGGGCCGAGCCTGCCGGATCTCGCCAAACAAACCGGCAGCTCGCTGGGGACGATGGGGCTGGTATTTACCATCAGCTCCGGCGGGTTTTGCCTCGGGACTCTGCTGGGCGGCTGGCTGTATGATCGCATCCCCGGCCGGCCCATGATGATCGCCGGCCATTGCATCGTCGCCGTGCTGACTTTCCTCACCCCGCACCTCCCGTGGTTCGGGCTGTTGATGGCGCTCTATATCATCAAGGGGATAGCCGGCGGAACGGTTCACGTCGGCGGAAACACGCTGCTGATGTGGACGTTCGGGGGGAACGCCGGCCCGTACCTCAATGCTCTGCATTTCTTCTTCGGCGTGGGGGCGTTCTGCAGCCCGTTCCTGCTCGGATTGCTGATCGATTCCGGAAGGACCTATGCGGATGCCTATCACTTCCTGGCCCTGATCGATCTGCTGGTCGCGGCGGTGATTTGGCGGACGCTGCAAGCGCCCCCTCCGAAAACAAAGGGCGCCGGGGATCGGGAAGCGCAGGGTGGAAGACGCTACCTGGTGCCGCTGGTACTCTCGGCCATGCTGTTCCTGTTCTTCTACGTCGGTTCGGAAATCACCTTCGGCGGGTGGATCTCCACCTACGCTCAGACCCTCAAGATGGCGGACGCCGCCCGGGCGGCGTACCTGACCTCGGTTTTCTGGCTGGCCTTCACCATCGGCCGGCTGATCTCCATTCCGGCTGCCGTACGGTTCAAACCGACGCAGATCCTGCCGGCGGCGCTGGGCGGGTGCGCCGTTTTCATCGTCATATTGATTGCCTTTCCGCAAACGCCGGCAATATTATGGATCACCGCCGCGGGGGCCGGTTTCTGCATGGCTCCGGTTTGGCCGACCGGATTCAACCTGGCCGGCCAGTCGGTCGAATTCACCGCCCGCATCAGCGGCTTCATCCTTCTGGGCGACAGTATGGGCGGGATGGTGCTGCCCGGGATGACCGGCTGGGTCATGGAACAGTTGGGCGCCGGTTCGATGCCGCAGATGGTCCTGGCCGGCGCGGGGGCGACCTTCCTAGCTTTCCTGGGAATCGTGTTTTTCGGCCGAAAGCAGGGAACCAAGGCATCCCCATCCGCGGCGGCCTAGGCCGCACCCGGCACACACGTACGTAAAGTCCAATTCCGTCCTTCCCGTCCGCCGTTAACACTTCTCTAATGCCGGTTTGATTTTCTTTTAACGATGGGGGGCTATGCTTTAAGAAAAATCCCTCATCGGGGCATTCGGAGGTGTGACATGACAAGACTTATCCGCTGGGAACCTGTTCGGGAATTGTCCAATGTGCAAGATATGATGGACAGGATGTTCGACGATGGTTTCGTCCGCCCGTTCTCGCAGGCGCTGTGGGATACGGCCTCGGTGCCGACGATGGACCTGTATCAGACCGAGAACGACATCGTGGTGAAGATGGGACTTCCGGGCGTCAAGCCGGACGATATTCAAATCTCGGTGACCAATGGGGTGCTGTGCATCCGCGGCGAGGTGAAGGAAGAGGAAGAGAAGAAGGAAAAGACCTATCACCTCCGCGAACGGCGCTACGGGTCCTTCAGCCGGTCGGTGACCCTGCCGAGCAACGTCGACGTGGATAAATCCGACGCCGATTTCGAGAACGGCATACTGACGCTGACCCTGCCCAAGGCCGAGGAAGCCAAGTCCAAGACGATCGCCGTCAAGCCGAAGAAATAATCGAACGCGGGTTAAGGCAAACGAAAAGGACCGGTTCCATCCGGTCCTTTTCGTTTGCCCATCAGGCCGTTGGGCTGTCGAACTCCGCCGGTCCGTCACCGGCGAAGGTCCACATCACATCATTCCGGAGTCGGGGTGGGCGTGTCGCTGGGAACGATTTCCGGAGTGGGGGTGTCGGTGGGTGTCGGGGACGGCGTGGGTGTGGCCGTCGGAGTCCCGGGGGTTTCCTCCTCGGCGTCCGCCTTCGATTGGACGACGATGCCCGCGGCGGTTAACGGCCCCCCGGTGACGTCGCGCGGGGAAATGACGTTCACCCGGCTGCCGACAGCCAGTTCCTCGGCCCGTTCGGCCGGAAGGATCTTGGTCTCTTCCGTGATCAGGAAGGTGTATTCGTTGCCGTCGTGGGCCAGGATCGTGATGCTCGCGCCCGCTTCGTAGGCCGTCACCACGCCCACATGGTGCCTTGGCGCCGGTTTTCCGGGGGATACGGAAACGGCCAGTGCGGTCAGGGATCCGTCTTCCTCCTCAATGGCACGGACGACGACCCGCGCGCCGACATTAATGTCGGCCAGGGTCGCCTCCTTGCCCAGTGAGGGGATGGAGATCCGGGTGTCGCTGTTCACCAGGACGAATATCTCCTCTCCGCCTTTTTCCTTGACCGTCAGGCCGCCCTCGGAAACCGAAAGCACCTCTCCGGAGAAATGCATCTTTTTTGGTTTCGGGGTCCGGGTGGGCTTCGGCGTTCGGGTGGGTTTCGGGGTCCGGGAGGGTTTTGTCTCCGATTCGCGGGTGGGCTTAACCCGGGGCGTCTTCGTCTTGCGCGCCTCGACGATGGAAACCGGGTCCGGGTTGGAGGGCAGGTCGCTGCCCGCCCAGACCGCGGACAGCAGCAACAGCGATGCAACGGCGACGGATAAACGTTTCATGGTTGGACTCTCCTTTACATTCGGAAGACGGTCACTCCTCCGGTATATATTCGATGAAGATCGAGAAGGTCGCCTCATGGCCTTCCCAATCGCTGGCGACGCACTGGATTTCGTTTACTCCTACCTCCAGGGGAACGCGGGCGGAAAACGAACCGTCCGTTCCGGCGACGGCGATTTCGTCGTTGAGCGTGATCACGGTATCGGGCGGCGCCTTTCCCACAACGTCCGCCCAGGGCGTGGAAACGGAAGCGTCCTCCGGCGGGCAGAGCAGGTATATGGCGGCTCCGGAGGGAAAGGCTGCCACCCGGTACGGCTCGTCCGTCGTCGGCATCGGAAGGTCTTGAGCGGCGCTGCCCGAGTCGATCGGCGGGCTTCCGCCCTCATCTTTGTAGAGGTTCCGGTCGATGCGGGCTGAAGGGGTGCCGCACATGCACGATACCGCCAGTCCGGCCGACAGCAGAAGGGAAAGCCTCAAGATCGAAGACCGATTTTGCACAATTACTTTCCTCAGGGAGCCGAATGTCACTTTTTCCATGTGTCATTCGTCGTTGGTGAAGCCTCCCGAACACCGATTATCGGCAGAAAAACCATGCCGGTATAGGTAAAACGGCGAATCGTGCGGATCGTTACCGATATGTTCCCAATGACCATCGTACCGGCCCGTGTGAGGATCCTCCGGGGAAGGAGGTTATGGACCGGTAGATTGCAGAAAAGCCCCCTTTTCTATTCTCTGAAAATCAGGGTGTTTCTCGCACCGGCAAGGTGATAAAAATTGCATTTAAATTGCCGAGAGCGGTAACATATATCGCTATATATCCTGCCCGACCGGGGTATACTGTAACAAACCGGATGGGAAACCGTTGT
>JBJYXS010000360.1:0-2710 GCA_046260075.1 Anaerolineales bacterium
GTACTTCACTTACTGGCAGCCCGATTCGGAGGGATACTACTTCGTTTCCGAATCCGACCTCTATTTCCTTTCGCTCCGCAACAGGTCGTTGGAACGCATCCAGCGCCTGCAGGATGAACGGTTTATCGACCCGGTCTGGGTCGCCGTACCGGAGTGACGGTGTTCCCCCCTCATACCGAGGGGCCGCCCTCTTGTCATCCTGAAGGACCGGAGGCTCCGAAGGATCTAGGGCGCTCGGGGACGCGGGATCCTTCGGCCGGTAGATTACCGGCCTCAGGATGACAAATAAGGAAGGCCCCGAAGGATTTAGGGTGCTCGGGGGCGCGGGATCCTTCGGCCATAAAGAGCGTGGCCTCAGGATGACAGTAAGGAAGGCCCCGAGGGATCGGTCAATAATGTGGAAAATACTCACCACGGAAAGTGAAATCATATGAACACTCCTCAACGATGGATCATCTTCTCAGCCGCCCTCATCCTCCTCGCCGCCTGCTCCCCGGCCGCGGATGGCATTGGCACAACTTTGGATTTTGCCCCTCCATCCATCAGTCCGTCGGCGACCAGCGAAAGATTCACCATACCGACGACGACGACGTCTCCAACGCCTTCTTCGATACCATCCTTTACTCCCACATCGACCCTTTCGGCCTTCCCGCCCGCCGGCCTACCGCTCATTACTCCGGAGAACGCATGGCGGGTCACTCCGCTTACTCGGTGGGGAAAAGGCGCGATGCGGTCGATGGCCCTGTCGCCGGACGGTCACCTATTGGCAATCGCATCCTGGCTGGGAATATATCTGTATGATTCGCATACGCTGCAGGAGATCCGCTTTATCGAAACCAGCCACGCCGTCGACGGCTTGGCTTTCTCGCCGGATGGAGCCGTACTGGCGGCCGTAATCAATGCAGATATTACCGTACAGATCCGACGGATATCCGACGGCGCATTGCTGCAGATATTGAAGACTCCGGATCCAGCCACATTCAACAACATCATGATCGGGTTGGCCTTTTCGCCGGACGGAACCGCATTGATGGCGGGCACACTCTCCGGCCGGATGCATGTTTGGCGGCTTCCCAACGGCGATCTTGAGCATGTGTTTTCGACGGAATCTTCCGGATTATCTTGTGTGGTTTTTTCGCCGGATGGAACATCCTGGTCTACCGGATTCGCCGACGGTGCAGTGCGCACATATCGATTGTCCGACGGCGGCCTCATCCGCACCGACAGCGGTCCCAGTGCGGTTGAGGTCATCGCTTTCTCGGACGACGGATCGCTGATGGCCACCGGGTCCGCGGATCGCGCGGTGCGGATCTGGCGCGCTTCCGACGGAAAGCTCCTGAGCACATGGAGTGGATATCCGGTGGAGGTTTTTTCCCTGATATTTTCCCGGGACGGGAAAAGCCTGATCGTCGGAGCGGGCGACGGCACGTTGACCGCCTGGCGGGTATCCGACGGGCTACTCGTCCAAACGATGGTGTACCAGGCGGACTCATCGCCGTTTTCCCGGGCAGGCCTTCGCGGACTCGCTCTTTCGTCGGAGGGAGAAACACTGGCTGCGCTGGTGTGGGACAATGCGGTTCAATTCTGGCGGATAACCGACGGCCAGTTATTACGCACCATGGATTGGGATTCGAATCGCATATACGACATGGCGATCTCACCGGATGAGACCTTGTTGGCTTCGGCTGAAGCCCGCGGCAACATCAGGATCTGGAACGTTGCCGACGGCACCCTGCAACGCACATTGAAGGATTCCCTCGATATTGTGCGAAGCCTTGCCTTTTCACCGGACGGCATGACCTTAGCGGCAGGCTGCTTCAACGGAATGGTGGATATCTGGAATATTTCTGACGGCACGGTCAAACGGAAATACCCATTGCCGTTCATCGACTTGGAAAGTTCCTGGTGTTTGAGAAGTCTGGAGTTCTCGCCGGACGGGCGAATCCTGGCGGGCAGTTCCTGCAATGGCGATGTGATCGTCTGGGGATTTCCTGAAGGGAAAGTATTGCAGATCCTGGAAGGCGACTTGACGGTTATTCTCAGCATCGATATTTCGCCCGATGGAAACCTGCTGGCCGCCGGAGGATTAAATAATGGCGACGTGCAAAAAGTGCACATCTGGAGGATCTCCGACGGATCGCTTCTCCGCACCCTGCCTGCCCATAAGGCATGGATAGGCAGCGTAGCCTTTTCACCCGAGGGGAACACCTTGGCGTCCGGTTCCGACGACAGCACGATAAAAATTTGGCGCGTTTCCGATGGCGAACTCTTGCGCACGCTGAATTATTCGATCAGCCGATTGCCGGAGGAAAAGGTGCCCATCTACGATGTCGTCTTCTCGCCCAGCGGAGCACTCCTGGCATCGGGGTCGGTGGACAATCTTGTGGAAATCTGGGATGTGTCCTCCGGTATGCTATTGCATACGCTGGCCGGGCATGCCAGCGTGGTTTACAGCGTCGCATTTCCCCGGGACGGAACGTGGTTGGCTTCGGCGTCGGCGGACGGCACAATCCGCCTATGGGGAATTGTGTAGAAAGGATGGTGCTGGGATGATAAATAGGCGTCACGCTTGGCTTAATGGGATGCTGATAGCGCACTTCCTGCTCGCCGCCTGCTCCCCGGCTGCGACGGCTGCTCCTCCCACGGAAACCTCAGCGGGCTCACCCGCAACAACGCCGTCACCTTCGCTCGCCGCCCCTGCGGCAACCGC
>JBJYXS010000361.1:0-4461 GCA_046260075.1 Anaerolineales bacterium
GCAGCCGCTGCGCCCTTCGTGCAATCGCCCGAGCTGGGATGCTGGGTCCAGGACGGGAGGGACAACCGCCCTTATTGCGCCGTCCCCTGCCCGGAGGGAGCGATTCCGGGCGGCGTGTGCGAACCGTAGCCCTTATGGAAAAAAGGCCGGGGGGCAATTCGCCTTCCATACGTTCGCCAGGGATGATGTACTCTCGGGATGTATGTTCCTTGCAGATCTTGCCGCCGGATTCAATTCCTATGCAGTAAACCATCCGAAGGACCGGCGCCCTCCTCCGAACCATGCGCAATTCACTTGGCCGGAGGAGGGCACGGTTCCCGCCGATTACTTTTTCAATGCGGCGATGTTTTCCTGGACCGCCTTGGATTCTTTCTGCAGCTCATCGAGATATGACTGCAGCGAAGCGATGTCTTCCTCGCGCGTCCGGAACTTGCGCGGGAAGTTCCGCTCCGACCCGCACGCGCATCCACTCCGGCATCCGCAAGATGATCCGCGACCTTGCATCATGTGGCACATGGTCTTTCACCTCCTTTCGCTTGTATTTATTAGTATTTTATTAATTACTAATATATTCCGATAAAAAAATCACTTCACCCCCAGGGTATCAAACGCCGCCCGAGCGCGTTTCCAACCTTCCCGATCGAGTGAATAGTGGATGAAGGAACCGTGCCGCTCCCCGCGAACCAGACCGGCGTGCTTGAGAAGGCGCAGGTGTTGCGATACGGCGGATTGGGTGACACCCAGTTTTTTCGCCAGGGCATTGACACAAAGGCGGATGGATTCTCCCTTCCGCCCGCCGCAATCCGTCGTGCGCTCGTCAGCGAGGATCTGCAAGATCTTCAGCCGGTTCGGATCGGAAAGGGCTTTAAACAACTCCACTTGCCGGCGGACGTCCTTCATATTAGCATCCTCTAATATCCTAATATATACCGGATAAGGGATCCTGTCAAGCCGGATTCCCTGTATCCGTTGCGGCGGGGTGGTTGCACCGTATCAGCTCAATCCCTCGATCACTTCCGCCGCCAGGTCGTACCGGCCGAACGGCGGCATCAGGTAGGCGCCCTGGACGATTCCGCGCAAACCCTTCAGCAATTCCACCGCGATCCGCACCCCCTCCCCGGGAGCGCGTTCCCCCGCCCGTTCGATCCGCGCCCGGACCGGGTCGGGTATCGTCATTCCCGGCACCTCGTTGTGCAGGAAGGCGGCATGCCGGGAACCGTAGAGCGGCAGGATCCCGGCCAGGATCGGCGTCCGCAGTTCGCCGTGTTCGCGGCGGAACATCTCCAGGAACGCCTCCGCTCCGTCCGGTTCGAACACCGGCTGGGTGAGGATGAAATCCGCCCCGGCGTCGAGTTTCCTTTTTAAATTCCGCATTTCCTTCTCCGGAGTGGGGGAATGCAAATTCAACGCGCATCCGACAAAGAACGCGGTCGGCGCGCCGATATCCCGCCCGGCGTGGTCTTTGCCCAGGTTGAACGATTGTTTGACCATCCGGATCAGCCCGGAGGGGACGATGTCGTAATTGTCGGCCGCTTGCGGGAAATCGCCGATGGCGGTCGGATCGCCCATGACTACGAACAGGTTGCGGACTCCCAACGCGTGGGCGGCCAGCAAGTCGCCCTGCAAGCGCAGCAGACTCCGTCCGCGGGTCGGAAAATGCAGCACCGTTTCGATATCGAACCGTTCCTGGATCAGGTGGCACACCGCCCAGGGACTCATCCGCATGCGCGCCATCGGGCTGTCGGCCACGTTGATCACGTCCGCCCCCGCCTCGGCCAGCATGCTCGCGCCGGCCATCAGCTTATGGGTCGAAAACCCTTTGGGCGGATCCATCTCGACGCTGATGACGAATTTCCCGGAGGCCAAACGGTCCGCCAGCCGGGTGGGTTCGGCGGACACCGCCGCGGCATCCGTCACCGCCGGTTCGGCGGCGGATGCGGGCGGCGTCTTGCGGGGCGCGAAGGAATCCAGTGCGGCGCGCATGGCGGCGATGTGGGCGGGTCCGGTTCCGCAACAGCCGCCGACGACGGACGCCCCGGCTTCGGCGAACGCCGCCGCGTACCGCCCGAAATATTCCGCTCCCGCCGGGTAGAGTATCCGTCCGCCGATTCGTTCCGGCCAACCGGCGTTCGGCATCGCCGAACAGAGCGCCCGCGGCGCCGCCGCACGCATGGCGCGCAGGATGCGGATCACCTGGGCCGGGCCGCTCGAGCAATTCACGCCGATCAGGTCCGCGCCCGCGTCCGCCGCGGATCGCGCCGCGTCCGCCGGGGAATCTCCCAACAGGGTCAACCCGTCGCGGGTGAAGGTGAAGCTGACGGCGACGCATTCCGCGCCCGCCGCCCGAGCCGCGCGCAGCGCGATCAGCGCTTCGCGCACGTCGCACATCGTCTCGACCAGGATCAGGTCGGCGCCGTGTTCGAGCAGAATGGACGCCTGCTCGCGGAAGGCGGCCTCGGCCGTTTTTTCCTGCACGCGGCCGTACGGGGCGATCCGCACGCCGAGCGGGCCGATGCTCCCCGCCACAAGCGCCGTCTTGCCGGCCGCCTTGCGTGCGCTGCGCGCACCGGCGCGGAGGATCTCCTCCAGGCGGTCCTCCAATCCCACCGCCGCGAGCTTGAAGGAGTTGGCGCCGAAGGTGTTCGTTTCCAGAATCTGCGCGCCCGCGGCGAGATAATCCCGATGGATCCGCTCCACGAATTCCGGGCGGGTGAGATTCTGAAGGTCCAGGTTTTCTCCGGCCGGGACGCCCCGTGCCACCAACAGCGTGCCCATCGCTCCGTCGGCCAGGAGCGGCTTGCCGCATTGCCCCGAGAGCATCTCGGTGAACCGATCGGTCATGTTCTCCCGTCCAAGCACCGGATTCCTCCGGCGGAAATGGGAACCCGTCAGGTCTCCGTCACCGGATTCCCCTACACCTTCCCCGTAATCCCCGCCCACAATTGATATATGCCGAACAAAGCCAGACCGGCGGCCGAGAGGAACATCAGGATCCTCCGCAGCCGCGGATTCAGCCGATGTCCGATCGAGACGATCCGGATGATGACGCCGTTGAACAGGATCATTGTCCCGTAAAACCCCGCCAGCAGCCCGGCGGCGTACAGGGGCGATTCCTTCCAGCCGGAAATCAAAATCGGACCGGTCACCAGGCTCCAAAAGAGGTAGGGGTTGGGATTGAGCAGGTTGATCAGGACCGCCTGGAGCAATCCTCTTTGCGGGATTTTCTCCTCGGCCGCGTCCGCTTCCGCAGCGCGCCGGGCGGAGCGGTAGGCGGCCGCGGCAAGGTAGATCAGGAACGCCCCCCCGGCCAGCCGCAGCACGGCCACCCATCCGGCGGGCAGAAAAGCCAGCACGGTCACCACCAATGCAATGATCGGCAGATCGCTCAGGAGCGGAACAAGGGCGAACACCGCCGTCCGCCGCCAGCCGTTTTTCAGCGCCTGGAGGATGATGTACGCCTGCAGCGGGCCGGGCTGGACCGCGGCGGCGAAGCCGTAGGTGACTCCCTGCAAAATGTAGGCGATCATGGTGTTCTTATTCAGTCATCCCTCGGGGCTGAAAGCTCCGAGGGATCGGCAAGGCATTCCCTGCAATGAAAGTAAGCCGCCCCATTCCCGACCGATTCCTCATCGAAGCCCTGGGCATCTTCCTCGGAATGGGGCTACCCCCTCCGGGCCTGCGGCACCAGGAAGTACCGCGCCTCCGGATGGTGGACGATGATCGCGGCGGTGGATTGCTCGGGAATCAGCTGGAATGCGGGCGTGAGCGACATGCCGAGTTCGCGTTCCGCGGGCAGCAGGTCGAACACCTTGCGGTGATCCGCCAGCGACGGGATCGCGGGATAGCCCCAGGAATACCGTTTGCCGCGGTCTGCGGGGATTTCGAGCTCACGGCGGATGGTTTGATGGAGATATTCCGCCGCCGCCTCGGCCGTCTGGACCGCCAGTCCGTGGCGGAAATACCCCTCCGAATACTCGTCGGAGGACTGCAAGGATTCAATCCGCTCGGTCGCTTTGCGGCCCACCGTCACCACCTGGAAGACCGCCAGATCCATTACGCCGGAATCGACCGGAGCGAAATAATCCGCCAGGCACAGCCGCTCCTGCTGGGGCTGGCGCGGGAACGTGAAGCGTGCGATCTCCTCCGACTTGCCCGCGCCGGCCGATGCCGGATCGTACACGATCAGGTCGTCGCCCGCGGATTGGGCCGGAAAGTATCCGTACACCCCCTGGGGTTTCAGCCATGGATCGCGCAACGCCTCGCGCTTCATAGCCTGCAGCCGGGCGGAAAATTCCTTCTTCAACCGCGTCCATTCCCCGCCGTGCGCGTTCTTGGCTCCCCATGAGAGCCGGTACAGTTCGTTGAGATCGAGCCGCTCCAGCACAAGGTTGAGCGGCATCTCCCGCACCACGCGCACGCCGTACGACGGCGGAACGGGCACCGGCACGCGGCGCGCGGCGA
>JBJYXS010000362.1:0-1521 GCA_046260075.1 Anaerolineales bacterium
GGGTGAGAAAACCTCGATTGCGGTCGAATCTTCCAGGATCTCGGCCCCGTGCTCGATCCCGGCCGGCACGCTCCAGAAATCCCCGGGGGCCATCTCCCGTTGCCCGCTGCCGATCGAAAGCAGGATCCGGCCCGCAAGCAGCCACCCGGTCTGCTCCTGCGGATGAGCATGCCGCGGCGGACGGCTCCCCTTCTTCATCCGGAATTCCGAGAGCAGCATGCGTTCCCCGAACACCGGGCGCTTGACCTCGATTCCGTCCAACACGGGATGGAAACCCTCCGCGCTGTGCCGATGGAACATCCCGACCTCCCTCCGGGTGTGGTTTTTCCTTATTCCGCCGCGCATTTTCCGGCAAGCCGCGGGTCAAGCGACGGCATGCACTCCGCCGCCGGTCAGCCGTTTCAACTCATCGGGGCGAAGGCGGACCATCGCGTGCGGCGTGCCGGCCGACGCCCAAAGGAAATCCCATTCCATCAGGTCCCTGTCGAGGATGGTGGTGATGGGCGCCGGGTGGCCGAACGGCGGCACGCCGCCGACGGCGAACCCGGTTGCGCGCCGCACGAAATCCGGATCCGCCATTTCCACCGCCTGGCCGATGATGACCCAAATCCTCTCCTCGTTCACCCGGTTGGCCCCGCTGGCCACCACCAGGACAGGGTCCATTCCCGGCGACGTCCGGAATACGAGTGATTTGGCGATCTGCCCTATCGAACATCCGATGGCCGCAGCCGCTTGCGCGGCCGTGCGGGTGGAAGACGGCAATTCCATCACCCGCGCTTCCACTCCCGCCGCCGTCAGGAAATCCTGGATGCTTTTTGCGTTGCGGCTGAGTGCCTTCTTCAAAACCGCGGTCCTCCCGGCGTATCGGCCCGCACGGCGTCAGGCTTCCCGCCAGGCGTCCCAGGCCGACTTCGGGTTTCCGTCGCTGCGCCGGCGCAACCCCATGCTGTCGAAGGGCGTTTCGGCCTCGGGATCGAACAGAAAACTCCAGACGGCCATCTCCGGATTCACGTCCTCCGTGAGCGCAAAGAATGACCGCACAAATTCGGCCTGTTCATCTTCGCTGCTTTCCCATCCCGCCGGGCCGGGCGCGCTGTGCCAGCCGATCTCGGTGAATGCGATCGGTTTGCCGGCATAGGCCGCCGCTTCGGCATAATACTCCGCCGGCATATCCGCCGGTGAAGGGAACACCAGGCAGGGATACGTTGTGAAGGCGATCAGATCGGCTTTCGGAAAGCGTTCCAGGAGGTCCCACTGCGCAAGGGCCGGGTCGTTCCTCCCGCCGAACAACCCGCCCTGCAAACCCTTCATCCGTTCCAGTTGGAAGACGGTGAACACTCTCGTGCCGGGCGAGGCGGCCTTGACGGCATCGTAGACTTCGTCGAACAGAGAGGCGAAGGAGTCGAAATCCTGCGGCGATTTTTCATACAGGGTGTTCACTTCGATCCCCAGTCCCAGATACCGGGGTTGATACGTCCGGGCGAACTGCGCGGCGCTTTCCCGGTACATCCGGCGGTTGTC
>JBJYXS010000363.1:0-4105 GCA_046260075.1 Anaerolineales bacterium
AATCCCTCCAAATGCTGATCACGGCGATGGAAACCGCATCCGCCGAACTGCAGAGCGAAGCGGCCGTCATCTATTCCGATCCGGCCCTGGCGAAGGCCGATGCCTGGAAAGCCGCCGGTTACGCCCCGTCAAAGGTCCACGATCTGGGAGTGAAAGCCTGGGAGGAGGCTGCCGAGGAATCGAAAGTCCCCGGCGCCTTCCTGTTGTTCAAAAGGCTGCGCGAGGACCGTATCTTAAGACCGATCTGATCCCGGCCGTCCCCGGAACCGAAATATCCCCGCCGCTTAATGCCCATCCGCCGTTCCCGATCCGGAAGGCATGATGCGCCGTACTCCGTCCGCCGATTCCGTTTTCGGTTCACAAGGTGATGGAATGCTAAGGGGCCCTTTCCGGCAAGATCAGGTACTCCTGACCGCCGAAGCGCGTCAGGACGACCGCGCCCAAACCGAAGGACAGCCCCAGGCCGATCAGGATCAACCCCAGGAAGGGGATGTACCCCAATCCGCTGGCGGCCAGGGTTAACACGGCGGTGCCGGTTCCCGCGATAACCGCCGGATGTATGTTCGTCCGCGCCCGTCCGAACAACCGCCTTCCAATTTCCCAGCCCAAGGCCGACCATCCCAAAAGAACGGCGACCAGGAGCACGGCGCTCCCCAGCAGACCGACGGGTGACAGGCAGACCGTGAGAGTAAGCAGCAGGAATAAAGCGACGGCGGCCGTCATGGCCAGCACACCGATGACCAGGGATACTGCTGGCTTCTCCACAATGGTATGCGCCACCTGTCGCGTCGGCGACGGGAAGAAGAGAAAGATGAGGATGGCGGCGGCCGACAGCAGGAACATCCGGAAAAGGACGACGGTCACCGCATAACCGATCCCGTTCCGTCCGGCATCCGCCTCCTGGTTCCGGTCCGTCGTCAGGGAGAACGGCAACCAAGCCCCTTCCACAGCGTTTACCGAGCCGCTGACGTGCGCACCTTGCTCCACCTCAGGAACCGCGCCGATGCAGGCGACATTGCCGTAAACGGACGCCGTCCCAGCGAGGTGAAGCGCGGCGCCCATGCAGGCGATATCCCCGTCCACTCGTCCCGCCGATTTCAGAGAACCACCCACCAGGATAATATTTCCCTCGAACGTGGAATCCTCCTCCAACGAAACGACGCTGTCTACCGCGATCAAGTCACCGGTGTAGACTTGTCCGGCGGCAAGAGTGAAGGCTTCGCTGAACAGAAGGCCGTCGTCCGGCGGCGGACCCGCTATCCAGGGAAGGACCGCCGCCACCGCCAGCAAGTATCGAACGGCGCCGGGAAGGTATCCCGTCACTTCCGCCCCCGGGAACGTATTCGAACGGCTATCAGCAGGCAAAGGATGCCCGCCAAGCTGAGGAACAGCACCGTAAACAAATAAGCGGCCGGCGGAATGGAATCCGAGACGATGCGAAAGACCCCGCCGACGGCCTGCGAGGCATCCGTCCAATCATTCAAGATGCTTGCGGCGGCGGTCATATCGCGGGTAAATACGCCTGCCAGCGAAAGTCCCCGGGCCGATGTTTGGAAGGCCAATGCAGCCGCCGCGGCCACGGCGCCCAAGGAATTGGCGGCCAGCAATGCCCAGGCCTGCCGCCTCTTTGGCGCCCGCTGCCGGCTGCGGGCCAAAGCCTTCCACCGGGCGGCGAATCCCTCCCGCGGTGCCGCGAGTTCGGCGTTTTCCAGGCTCTGCTTGGCAAGGCGCCAGCCTTCTGCGGTCGCCCGGCATTCGGCGCACTGGTCCATATGCATGTTCAACCTCCGCCGGGAATCCTCCTCGAGGGGCTCTTCCGCGAAAATCCAATCCCGATACGGCTGATGTCTATTCATAGACTCCTCCGGTTTGTGTGGAAGAGAGTCGGCCGACGGGCCAGTGACCGGCCAATGTTTTCCGCGCCCGATGTAACCGGCTTTTTACGGCGCCCACCGATACCCGCAGGGCGTGGGCGATTTCCTCATACGACATGTCGTGCCAATAGCGCATGACGATCATGGATCTCTCCTCCCACCCAAGCACCTGCAAGAGTTGTTGCACTTCCTCCTGTTGCTGTTTCCGGTAGGTTTGGCTTTCCGGGCCGGGGTGTCTGTCCGGAGCGTCTTGTTCGGGGAGCAGCGATTCGAGGGAGAGGATGACCGGTCGTTTCCGGCGAAGGCGGTCGATGCAATGATGGGCCGCGATCGAAAGCATCCATGTTCCGAAGGAACGTCGTTCATCATATTTTTTAAGGCCCTTGAACGCCCGCCAGAAGGATTCTTGCGCGGCGTCTTCGGCATCTTCCCGGTTGCCCAGCATCCGGTAGCACAGATTAAATACCGGCCTTTGGAAGGCTTCCACCACCCGGCCGAAGGCATCCACATCCCCCTTACGAGCCGCAAGCAGCCATTCCTTCTGGATCTCTACCACGATGGGTCTTTACCTCGAGGGCCGCTCCGGTTCTTGCACCTGCCGGGTCCCCTGCGAATCCGAATCGGGAACCGCGCCGGCGCAGATATCTCTACACGCAATATACGGCGAACAAGCCGGAGGGTTTCTGAAAGAAACGGCGCAGGCTTGGCCTGCGCCGTTTGTGTTCTCAGCGGCGGGGGATTTAGGCATTCTCCGTATCAGATATATCCGTTTCGGGTCCTTCCGTATCGGGCTCTTCCGCCTGGGAATCCTTCGCCTCAGGCTTCTCCGTATCGGCTTTTTCCATATTGGGTTCTTCCGCTTCGGGCTCCTCCGCCGCGGGTTTTTCCGCCTTTGATTCCTCCACCTCAGGCTTCTCCGCTGCGGTTTTTTCTGTCTCGGGCTTCTCCGCTTCGGGCTTCTCCGCCTCGGATTCAGGCATATCCCTCATGGCGGTGTCCCAATCCATATCGGCATATTGGGCGGATGCCACCCGGCGGACGCTCAATCCGATGCGACGCGATTCGACGTCGACCTTCACCACGCGCAACGTCAGATTCTGGCCCACTTGGACGATATCCTTTGGATGCTCCACCCGGTTTTCCGAAAGTTCCGTGATGTGGATCAGCCCTTCAATGTCGTCGAATCCGTCCAGCCGCGCAAAGGCTCCGAATTTCGTTAGTTTGGTGATGATCCCCGTGATCAGCTGCCCTTCGCGGAGCTGGGTGCTGGCGACGATGAAGGGATCCTCCTCCAGCGCCTTCATGGACAGGCTGATGCGCTTGCGTTCCATGTCCATGTTGATCACCTTCACCTTGACCGTCTGCCCGACTTTAAGGACTTCCGACGGATGGTTGATCCGCTTCCAGGAGATCTCCGACAGGTGCACCAACCCATCCGCCCCGCCGAGATCAACGAAGGCGCCGAAGTTCGCCAGGCTGATGACATGGCCGGTCCGGACTTCACCTTCCTCCAATTCCTGCAGCAACCGCTCCTTCTGGCTTTCACGGGATTCCTTGGCGGCCGCTCGTTCCGAGAGGATCAGACGATTCCGGCTGCGGTCCACTTCGATAATCTTCACGCAGATGGGTTCCCCGACCATCGGACTCCACTTCTGATCGACGGTTTCGCCTTCGCTGCGGTGACGTCGCGACAGGCTGAACTGCGAGGCCGGCACAAAACCGCGCAGATTGCCCACTTTTACGATCAATCCGCCTTTGTTAAACCCGTCCACCCGGCCTTCGTACATTTCCTGACTCGCCCGAAGGTCTTCCGCCTGTTGCCAGTCGGATTCCTCCTGCGCCCGGGAAAGCGACAGCACGACGTTGCCATGATGATCCTCCGGAACGACAACGTAGACCTGGATTTCACTCCCTTCCGTCAGCTTTTCGCGGGCGTCGGCCGATAACCGCTCCAATTCCTTGGCGGGAATGATCCCTTCCGATTTCGTGCCGATGGATACGAGGATTTCCGACTCGGTCACCCGGGCGATGGTACCCTTGCGGACCTCACCCTTTTTGGGAATATTCGTCCCTTGCGTATCCTGCAGCAATTCGTTCATCGGGGTATTGGGGTTGTCGGGCTTGGAGGCTACCCCCTGGCTGGATTGGGGACTGCTGTTTTGCATGAATGATTTTTCTCCGGATTCTGAATGTAGGGCATTATAAAGGGAATTCCGGGGTTTTGGCAACCA
>JBJYXS010000363.1:4205-10113 GCA_046260075.1 Anaerolineales bacterium
TCCGGCGGGGAAGTCCTGCCGGTGGAGAAACGCCGGACGGCATTTGTCGACCTTCCCGTGTCCGCGACCGAAGACCGGGTGGTCGGGACGATGGACATCGAACGGGCCATTCAAAAGGGCGAACGCTGGTTCGAACCGGGCGTGTTGGCCGCCGCCAACCGGGGGCTGCTCTACATCGACGAAGTCAACCTGCTGGACGACCATGTGGTGGACATCCTCCTGGATTCAGCAGCCAGCGGGATGAATATCGTCGAGCGCGAGGGGATCTCCTTTTCCCATCCGGCCCGTTTCATCCTCGTCGGCACGATGAACCCGGAGGAAGGGGATCTCCGGCCGCAGTTGCTGGACCGGTTCGCCCTATGCGTGGACGTACGCGGGATCGTGGAACTTCGTGACCGGGTAGCGATCATGGAGCGCAACCTCCGATTTGAGGCCGACCCGGACGGTTTCCGAACCCGATGGCGCGACCAAGAGAGCGCCCTTTCCCGGGAGATCGAACAGGCCCGCGAACTGGTGGACCACGTGTCGTATTCCTCCCGTGATCTGCTGACCATTGCCGGCCTGACGACGTCCTTAAAGGTGGACGGCCACCGTGCGGATCTGGTCATCCTCAAGGCGGCACGCGCGCAAGCCGCGTTGGACGGACGGAAGACGTTGACCGACCACGACATCGCGCTGGCGGCCGAACTCGCCCTACCCCATCGCTTAAAACGCGGTCCGCTGCAGCAGGTGGAAGCCGATCTGTTCAACCTCGATGAACAAATCGAGCAAATCCAAACGGATCTGGAAACCCAGCAGGAGAGTGCGCCGGCACCGGCGCCGCCACAAGGGATCCCGGACGGTTCGGAAAAAAAAAAGATAGCCTGACCTCCCCGGAAGGGGAAGAAACCGACACACAGACCGAAACCCCCTCGCAAACTCCCAAGGCTTCGGACTCCCGGGATGCTCCCTGGTGGGAGGGCGGTCAGAAAGGGAAGGTCGGAACGCCTTTTGCCGCCCGCCGCCTGGACACCCCGCTCGATAAATTGACCCGCCAAGCCAAAGGCCGGCGTTCACGCACCCGCACCAAGGAACGCCGCGGCCGTTACGTGCAATCCCGGGCCACACCCGGCAACGCCGACGATATCGCATTCGACGCCACGTTGCGGGCCGCCGCCCCCTTCCAGAAACAGCGCCACCCCGAGCGCGACCGGCTGGCATTTGCCATCCACCGCTCCGATTTCCACAGCAAGGTGCGCGTCCGCCGGGCCGGGAACCTGATCCTTTTCGTTGTCGACGCTTCCTGGTCGATGGCCGTGGCCGAACGGATGACGGCGACCAAGGGCGCGATCCTCTCCCTGCTGACCGACGCCTACCAGCGCCGGGACCGGGTCGGATTGGTCGTCTTTCAGAAGGACCGCGCTCATTTGGTTCTTCCGCCGACCCACTCCACCAGCCTGGCCCGCAAGGCGTTGGCGGATATACCGGTGGGCGGAAAGACTCCGCTTTCCGCGGGCCTGGTGCTGGCCCAGAAAACCCTGCGCACGGAAAAAATCACCCATCCGGAGGTCATGCCGCTGATGATCCTGCTTACCGACGGAGCGGGAAACGTATCCATCGGGAGAGAACCTCCGCTGATTGAATCCTACCGGATCGCGGACGAAATCGGCTCTCAGAAAATCCGCAGCGTCGTGGTGAACATGGAACATGCCGCCTTCGACCAAGGTTTGGCCAGCGACCTGGCGCGCCATTTGAACGCAAGTTGCTACACCCTGCGCGAACTCCGCGCCGAGTCGCTGTATCAGACGGTGCGCGACGAACTCACCCCTTGACATCCGAAAAACCCGGGCGTGCGCCTTGCCGGACCCGAATCCCGTCATTTGCAACCGCTGGAAAAACCCGTTATGCTTGCTATGGCTTCCCCGGCAGGGGGAACGAGCCACCCATCCGGATCGATAAAAACAGAAAAAACGGCAAAGAAAGGAGCGGCCATGGAGTACGTTAAGACCAAGTGGTTGTCGCATCCAGCGGCATCGTACGTCCTCTGGCTGGGCTTGCCGCTGATCGCCGGGATCCTGCTGGCGCTGCTGATTCCACGCCCGGTCATCGGGATGGTCTACCTGCGCGACGCGATATACGCCGAATCCGCGAGCGACGTCATCGCCCAGTTCCGGTACGCCTACGACGATCCCCGGGTCCATGCCGTGGTGCTGGTCCTCGACAGCCCCGGCGGCACGGTCGCCGATACGGAATCCCTTTATCTCGAGCTCATCCGTCTGCGGGGGCGCAAACCGGTCGTGGCGGTTGTCGAGAGCATGGCGGCCAGCGGAGCGTATTACCTGGCCGTGGGCGCCGATCGCATCATCGCCAAACCTTCGTCGCAAGTCGGGAACGTCGGCGTGCGCACCGTCCTGCCGGATGCGCCCTCCGTCTTCGAGGACGAAGTATCCACCGGCCCGTATAAATTCTACGGGGGTTCACGGGACGAAACGCTGCGCCTGCTGGATCCCCTCAAGCAGGGCTTTTACCGGGCGGTCATCCTCGGACGCGGCGAAGCCCTGAAGACCCACAAGGACAACATCCTCAGCGGCAAATTGTACATCGGCAGCGAAGCGCTGCGCTACGGCTTAGTGGACGCTTTGGGCGCCCTATCGGAAGCCATCGATCAGGCCGCCGGGATGGCGCACGTATGGAATGTTGAGATCCGGGACCTGCGGCCGCTTGCTCTCCCGGCCGCCGCGGACGCCGATCCGGATTCCTTCTTCCGCGAAAACGGGGACGGATCGCAAAGCGCCTACCCGCGGAAAGCCGGCGTGTATTACCTGTACATCCCCGAACCCGACAGGAGGCTGCCATGAAACGGTATCGCATCCCGATCGCCGCCGCCCTGATCCTCCTGCCCGTCCTGATCCGGACCATTTGGTTCTACCAAGGCGTCTTTTGGCGGTCCCACAAGATCGCCACGCCCGAATACGAGACCTTCAGCATTCCGCAACCGCCGCTGTCCACCCCGCTTCCGGCGGCGGCCGAAGAATCCACATCTGCGATCATCCTCGTCGACGAGGCGCACGGGAATATGTTCGCGCCCGCGGAGCTGGATTCCCTCACCGGATTACTCCAATCGCGCGGAGCGCGTGTGGAAAGCGTCATCCAGGGCTCGTACGAGGACCGGTCCCTGGCCGACCAATTGAAATACGCGACCGCCTATGTGTCCGTCTGTCCGATCTATTCCTACTCCACGCTGGAGATTCAACTGCTGGAGGATTTCGTCCGGCGCGGCGGACGGCTGTTGATCCTCACCGATCCCACCCGTTCGGCCATCGTGTACGATTATTACGGGTACGGCTCGGCAACCGTGACGGCGGATGTCGTCGCCGCCAACGGATTGCTGGCTTCATTCGACATCGCCTTTCTCGACGACTATCTCTACAATATGACGGAGTACGAAGGCAACTACCGTAATGTATACTTTCGCAGTTTCGCCGATCATCCGCTGACTGAGGATCTGTCCACGGTCGTGCTGTACGCGGCGCATTCGCTGCAAACCCCGACCGGTACCGTCCTGATCCAAAGTTCGCGCACGGCCAAATCCTCCCGGACGGATTCCGACGGCATATATCCCGTCGCCGCCCTCGACGCCACATCCAGCGTCCTGGCCATCGGCGACATGACCTTCCTGCAACCGCCCTACAACCAAGTCGCCGATAACACCGTATGGATCCGCCATCTGGCGGACTTCCTGCTGACGGCTCCGCGAATCCGCGAGCTGAAGGATTTCCCCTTCCTCTTCCGCCGCGAAGTGGCCATCGTCCCGCTCGATGACATCGCGTTGTCGTCAAGCCTCTTGGGGCCGATTCAAGCCCTGCAACGCGACTTGTCCGGCGTGGGCATCCCATCCCGGGTGGCTCCCGCCCCGGACTCCGCATCGGATCTGATCCTTCTGGGAACCTTCTACAGCAGCGGAATCGAAACGTATCTCTCCTCCCTCGGAATCCGGCTGCCCTCGCTTTCCCCGCTCTCGAATTATGGATCCTATCCGCAAATCCAGATCCCAGGCTTCGGATCCGTCCCCGCATACGGGATCGGATTGATCCTGTTGACGCGCTCCGGCGATCAGACGATCCTCCTGCTTCTGGCGGAGGATTCCATATCGCTGTCCGACCTGATGGACGTCATCGGTCCGGAGGGTTTCTCGGACTGCGTATTGCAGGGAGACGTCGCCGTATGCGGTTTGGGGGGAGGCTTCGACAATTTCGGTGATTCCTGGTGGCAAGCTTTCGAGGATCTGGATCTCACCGAACCGGCCATGAACGGTTCGGAACCCTAGAATCCCCGCGTAGTGTTCTCAGAAACGGCGCGGATGATATCCGCGCCGTTTTCGATTCCTCCCGTCCCTCCGACAACTTCCCAAATCCCCCACCCGGTCGGTTCTCCACGAAAACACCGCCGCAGGCCTACCCGGGTCGAACAAAGCGGATTGGGCACCCGACAGCGCCTGCCTTCCAGGAAGGCCGTTTCCTCATCCGTTTCCTTAAAAGGGAACGCCGAGGACCTGCATTCTCTTGAGGATCCGTTCGTCCGGTGGAAAAGGGATCGATGCAGCTTGCCGGAAAATTTATTCGGTTTACCGGAAAGGCAGCGCCGGAAACAGGACCGCGATCGTGTAATATCCGACAACCGCCATCACCAGCCAGGAATCGATACGGTCCAGCACGCCGCCGTGTCCGGGGAAGAAATCCCCCGAATCCTTTCGCGCCATCTCGCGTTTGATCATACTGACGGCAAGATCCCCCAGTGGCGCGAGGATGCCGATCAGAGCCCCAAGGATGGCGCCCTTTGCGGGGATTATGCCGCTTGCCGCGCCCGCCGGAAACTGCAGCAGCCATCCCATGGCGACGCCCGCCAACGTCGCGCCGAACACTCCGCCCAGATACCCCTCCCAGGTTTTTTTCGGACTAATTCGGGGCGCCAGCGGATGAGAGCCCCAGCGCTTCCCGATCAAGTAAGCGGAGGAATCCGCCGCGCCCACTCCCGCCAAACACAACAGCGTCCACCAAAATCCAAACGGCAGCTGGCGCAGCGAAACGAAATACGCCATCAGCCAGCCGAGGTACAACGTACCGCCCAGTACGACGCTCATCGCCGTGGCGGACCGATCTTCCCCCTCCCGCTCGTAGCGGAAGAGGAACCAAGCCAGTGACAGGAAGATGATCCCGCACAGCGTAATTCCCATATGGTCAAACCCCCAAAAACCGCGGACGGCCACCAACACCGCGCAACCGACGGCAAGGACCGCCGCCGGAACGGGCCGTTCAGGCGTGGAGAACAACCGGGCGTACTCCGCGGAAGCCATTCCCGCCAGGACGATGCACAATACGGTGTATACGGCTCCGCCCGCAAGAAGGACTCCGATGCCGGTGGGAATGAGGATGAGGATGACTACCAATCGGTCGCGAAGCATGATCAGCCGTTCGTCGGAGGATGAAGCCCGCCGAACCGACGGTCCCGGCGGCTGTATTCCCAGATCGCTTTGCGCAGTTCCGCCTTATCAAAATCGGGCCATAGCACCTTCGGGAAATACCACTCGGAATAGGCGGATTGCCAGATCAGAAAATTACTGCCCCGCTGTTCGCCCGATGTCCGGATCACCAGATCTGGATCAGGGACTCCCGCCGTGTAGAGGTAGGTTCCCACAACCGTCTCGTCGACGGTTTCCGCCGCAACGCCGTCGCGGATCATCCGCCGAAAGGCCCGAACCAGTTCATCGCGGCCGCCGTAATTAAAGGCAATGTTCAGGACCAGTTTCTCATTATCCCGGGTCAGTTCCATCGCCTGCCCGACTTTCTTCTGCAGGAACGGGCTTAGCCCCTCCAGCCGGCCGATGTGCTGCAGCCGGACTCCGTTCCGGTGCAATTCGTTCAACTCCCGG
>JBJYXS010000364.1:0-43168 GCA_046260075.1 Anaerolineales bacterium
AGTATCCGCGCTCGGCCTTGTCCATCGAGAGGAACCCCAGCAATTGGTCGCCGGTCACCAGTGGCGCCCCGACCCAGGAGCCCACGTGCCATGTGGGACCGATGGACTGCCAGTTGGGATCGGTATGTACGTCGGGGATGAAGTGCGGATGGCGCGTGGAGGCCATGTGCTGGATGCCCGTCAGGCGTTCGATCGGCAGATCCAGATGCGCGATCCAATCGGTGAGTCCGAATCGCTCGTATCCGCGGTGCGAGGCCACGCGCACCCGGTCTCCCTGCAGCAGCATGACGTTGGCGCTGTCGAAGGGGACCACCCGGCCGATCTGTTCAAGCAGCGTTTCGAGGATCGTGCCGGCCCGCAGGGATCCGGAGAGGATCAACCCGATGTCGCGCAGCGTCTCGGCCAGGATCCGCTGCTGCCGCTCGCTTTCGTACAGCCGGGCGTTAACCAGGGCCAGCGCCGCCTGTTCGGCGGGGACCCGCAGGCGCTGGAGTTCGAGCGCGGTAAAGGTGCGGTTGTTCTGTCGGCTGTACAATCGCAGCAGCCCGAGGGCCTTTCCGCCGGCCCACAACGGGATCATCAACACCGCCCCATAATGCATGTGGCGCAGGATCTCGGCCTCGCTGGGATGGCAGTTCGGATCATCAACCCGCAGCAACAGCGGATCGCTTCCTTTTAACACCTGAGCGCTCACCGGGTGGTCGTCCAGTGCATATCCTGCGCCGAACTCGCGGTCGGTCCGCTCGCCGAACGCGGAATAGGCCGCCAGAGTCCGCACCCGGACATGGTCGGGATCGACCGAAGAGATGACGCAGGCGTCCATCCGCGCCGTCCAGACCAGCAGCACGGCGATCTGCTGCAGCAGTTCCTCCAAGTCGAGGGTCGAGGTGACCACCCGGGCCATGTCGACGATCATCCGCAGGTCGGATTCCCGCTGCCGGCTTTCCTCCAACAGCCGCAAACGTTCGATTGTTCCGGCCGCCTGGACCGCATAAAGGGTCAACCCGTCCATCTCCGCCTGAGAAAACGTGTGCGGCAGCGTATAGCGGACCGAGAGGATGCCGATCACCTGGCTGCGGATCTTCAACGGCAAGCCGACCAGGGTGACCACTCCCTTGTCGCGCAGGACTTCCCGTTCGGCCGGACTCGGCAGTTCCTCAGCATTCAACACCTTCGGATCGCCGGTGGTGAGGATCTCTTGGATCAGCGATTCCGGATACGGAACGGTCTCGTCGATGATTTCGCGGCCGGATTTATCCAGGCCGTGGCTGAGGGTGATTCCGCCCTCGGGATCGATCAGATAAACGATCGCTGATTGGGCGGAGGTGGCCATGAGGACGTATTTTGCGGTCAACTCCAGCGCTTGGGAGAATGTCGTGGCGGCGACGATCCGGCCGCCGAACTCGTAAAAGCGGGTCAATTGGATGTTGGCCGTCTGGGATTGCACGAACAGCCGCGATCCGAACAGCAGCACCGCAATGTGGCCGGCCAGCGACTGCAGCCAGGCGGCCTCCTCATCGGAAAACCGGCGCTCCTTCGTGTCGTTCAGATCCAGCACACCGAGGATCTGGCCGCCGGAGATGAGCGGCAGGCTGACTTGGGATTTCATTCCCAGACCGCGCAGGTATTCGCCCAGCACGGATTCCTCGGCTTCATTTTCGACGACGGTGATCTTGCGGGTTTGATACGCCCGCCCGGTGATCGCCTCTCCGATCAACAGCCGCCGGCGCCGTTCCTCCGGTCCGGCGGTCGTTCCGGCTTCCGCCATCAGATGCAACACCTCCCCGCCGTCGCCGGTGAGGTAGATAGCCGCCGAGGGCATGCCGGAAAAGACCATCGCGGCCTCCAGCAGATCCGGCAGCAGGGTTTCGATGCTCCGGATGCTGGCGGCCTTCTCGACCAGCTTGCCGAGGGTGTCGAGCAGGTCGGAAAGGCTTTTACCGAAGGGAGATGACGGGGTGCGGATCGTACGGGTCATGTCTTGGCGAAGACGGATTCCGCCGCCCGGCGCATGTCGCGGACGGCTTCCGCAATGGGGACCTTGGCGCGGAAAATGGAGACGCCCGACACCAGCACGCTGGCGCCCGCCTCCGCCAACAGGGGTGCGTTTTCGTTCGTGATTCCTCCATCCACTTCCAGCTCGGCTTCAGATTCCGCGGCGTCGAGCCATTCGCGGATCCTGCGAACCCGCGCCGGACTGTCCGTCAGGAACGCCTGGCCGCCGAAACCGGGTTCGACCGACATCACCAATATCAAGTCCGCCAGTTTCAGGCCGGCTTGAATCGAAAGCAGGGGGGTTTTGGGACGCAGGGTCAATCCGCTGCGCGCTCCGTGGGTGCGGATCGCCTTCAGGGTGCCCAACACATCCTTGGAAGCTTCCACCTGAATGGTGATGATATCCGCGCCCGCCTCTGCGAATCGGGGAACGAACCGTTCCGGCTCATCGATCATCAGGTGGACGTCGACGACGGCGCCCGCTTCGTGGACCATCGGCGCCAAGGCCTCGACGACGAGCGGCCCGACGGATAGGTTCGGTACAAAATGGCCGTCCATGACGTCCATGTGGATGAATTCGGCGCCGGCATTGAGAGCCTCTGCGACCTGATCGCCCAGATGGAGGAAATCGGCGGCTAAAATGGACGGAGCAATTTTAATTTTTCTCGCCATACTCCCCCCTTCCCGGTGGAGGATTGCTCTTCATGGCCCCCATTCTACCCCTATTGGAAGGATCCTCATCTTGAGGAAACATTGCGGCCTTTTTCATTTCCATAGGAAAACAAGGCCGCGAAGCTTATTCCGGATTATTAAGACCCATTTTGTAGACTAGTAATTACTTGGAGTAGTATACAGTAGTCAACAATCCCATCCCCGGGTATTGGATACGTCCACACGATTCCGGGTAAACCGCACGCCCAAGACACGGCGAATGGCAGCGATCTTATTTTTGGGCATCGGCGACGATCGCCGCGATGGCCGCACCGATGCCCGATCCGTCCTTGACCAGGCGCGTGGTCACGTTGCCGGCGGCTTTATCGAGGACGGCCTTGAGGCCGGCGCGGATCCCCGCGTCGTACCCCGGCATGTGCGCATACAGCGAACCATCGATGGCCACCATGTGCGGCTGTTCCCCATCAGGGTCGAGGTAGCGCAGGATGCCCCCGAACGTGGCGCCTACCAGCCGGGCGGAGCGTCCCGCCACGCTCACAACCACTCGGCGGATGGCTTGTAATTGATCGTCCGCCAATCCGGAAAGACCCAGCTGGGTTTTTGCAATGGTTTGGGTATCCCGGCATTCCGGGCCGTCTTCGATAATCCGGCTCAGGTGGACGCCGGTAAGCGTCCCGCGGTCCCAGCCTCCGCCTTTTGCGGGCAGGAGCCGCTCGGCGGCCATTTCCCGCAATACGGCCAGCACCACCTCTCCGAGGTATGCGCCCGACACCATCTTCTCCAGGAGCTGGGCGCCGGGCCGGTCGCTCCGTTCGTTCACCTCCTCATCGTAAGGGGCCAGCGCCACGCCGTCGAAATTGCCCGATTCCATATTCACGATCATGGGCGCGCTGGTGAGCGGATGGCGCGGCTCCAGATAGCAGGTGTTATGTCCCGTCCCGCAGATGCTGCCGAGATCCGCATTCCGGAACTGGTAGGCGGCCGCCAGCAGGGTTCCGACCGTATCGTTGATGACCGCCCGGGGGCGGACATGCCGCACACCGCGGCGTTCCAGCGCTTCCGCCAGGAGGGGCGTGATATCCCGGCCCTCGACGCCGCCCGTCCGGATCTCCTTCGTCCATTGGATCAGCACCGCCCGGTTGACCCCCTCCTGCCGGCAGGGGAAGGAAAAGGTATGCCCCAGCGGGATTTCCGCCTCGCAATCCGCCGCCACTTCGGCCACGTTATCCGCGATGAAATCGAATAATTCCTCCGCACTGCTTTCCTCCCGGGTGTAGTCATAGGATCCGTTCGGAGCCTTCAGGCTGAAGGAACGGGGAGGATCGCACGTCACGCCGCCGTCGGCCAAGCGGACTTTGAGGATGCGGACATTGGTGCCGCCGAAATCGACGGCCACGGCCTCCCCCCGTTCGTCCCCGCGCGGCGGGGCGATGTACGACGGCAGCATTTTTAATGAACTCGGATGTCCGGCCAGCCCGGCGCGCATGGCGGCGGTGAAGCGTTCCGCCATCTGCCGCAGGTATTCGCCGGTCGGATCCAACCGGTTGCAGCTTCCCCGCACATACTTCGCCAAGTTCATGATCCGCTCCTGTACGATCGGACTCGCATCTTCCGTTCCGCCGCATTCCGCGGCGCGTGCTCATTGCCCGCCGGGCAGGCAGCGCCCGATTCATTATACTGATTCCGCAAGCGGCGAACACGGCCCGGCCGCACCGGCCGGAACCGGGGGACGGCGCAAGCGATCCGTGCAGGGACCGCTACACCGCCCGCCGCGGAACGCCTCCTTGCTCCGGCATCTCCGGGCCGGTATACTCTCGAACAAGACCGGCGGTTGGTTTCCATCCCGGCCGACGGTGAACCGCCGACCGGCCGTCCGCAAGGGACGGTCGGTCCCATGAGTGCCGCGATGATTCCCGATTACCGCATCCAACAGCGCGACCTGCTGATCGAAATCCTCCGCACCATCACCGAAGAACTCGACCTGGACCGGGTGCTGGAAAAGATCCTCCGCATCTCGGTGGACATTCTCAACGGACAGGCGGGGATCATTGCACTGGCCGGCGGCGGACGGATGGATGCGCCGGCCTGGCGGATCGCCGCATCCGTCGGTGTTACGCCCGCGTTCCTGAAATCCCTGGAAGCCGTCCTCCGCGATCTGCCGGCGGCCGACACCCCTCAGCGCCGCCTTCTTCCGGAGATCGACCGGCGGCTGCAGCGGCTGACCCGGAAGGCATCCCTGGGCTGGCTGGCCAGCCTCGGACTGCCGATGGTGGCCCGGGGATCGGTGGTGGGGGCGGCGTATATTTTCCGCACCGGGCCGGTGCGCTTTTCCGACGACGAACGCGCCCTGCTGCAGGCATTCACCGACCAAGCCGCGGTGGCGGTATCCAACGCGCGGTTGTTCGCGCTCGTACGCGAGGAAAAGCAGCGCCTTAACGCCATCCTGGAATCCTCCGCCGAGGGGATCGCGATCCTCGGCTCCGACAACCGCATCCAGCGCTTCAACCGCGCCATCGCCCGTCTGACGGGCGTTCCCGCGGAGAAGGCCATCGGCGCACTGCACGACGACATCCTGCGATTCACCGGCATCGACACCGGACGCACCCTTTCGCAAGCCGAAGCCGGGGGATGGCCGCTTTCGGACCAGGCGTCATTGTATCTGGAGGCCGATCTGGCCCGCGATGCGGGCGGCCCCCTGAGCGTCGGCGTCACCTACGCCCCCGTGTTCGCCAACGACCGGAGCCTGTTGAATATCGTGGTCGGCATGCGCGATCTGACCCGCTTCCGCGAAGCCGAGGAGATGAAGGATACGTTCATCTCCATCATCAGCCATGAATTGAAAACTCCGGTGGCGCTGATCAAAGGGTACGCCAGCACGCTGCGCCGCGAGGACGTGGATTGGGAACGGTCGGTGGTGGACGACTCGCTGCAGGTGATCGAGGAGGAAGCCGACCGCCTGACCGCCCTGATCGAAGACCTGCTCGATGCTTCGCGCCTTCAGGCCGGCGGACTCTCGCCGAACTACGGCGATGTGGACATCCCGCGGCTGGCGGCGCGGGTGGCCGAACGGATGGCCCGTCAATTCCCGGACCGCACGATCCGCGCCGAATTCCCCGATTCCTTCCCGGCCGTCTCGGCGGACGAGCAGCGCATCAGTCAGGTCCTGTTCAACCTGGTCTCCAACGCCGTCAAATATTCCGCGGCCGGGACTCCGATCGATATCCGCGGCAGGGCGTCCGCCGAAACGGTGACCGTCTCCGTCGCCGACCGCGGATCCGGGATCGATCCCCAGGACATACCGCACGTTTTCGACCGGTTTTTCCGCGGAACGGATGCGGCGAAACGCACCAAAGGCGCGGGGTTGGGCTTGTATCTGGCAAAGGCCGTCGTCGAAGCCCACGGCGGCAGGATCTGGATCGAATCACCCTCGGAAAAAGGCACCGTCGTCTCCTTCGAAATTCCGCGTGCCCCCCAACCGGCGGAATCCGACCGCCGCTGACCGCCGATCGACGATTGTCTTTTTCCGATCCCCTTTCATCATTCTTCGACTGCATGCGGATGGACCGGTTCGCTCCCCGGCTATGGTCGATGGTCCATGGTCCATCGCCGATCTTTCCCCTGTCTTGATGAGATCATCCCCGCCGGGTACAATTCGCCATTCCTCCCTTGGTCAACCGCTCCTCCGGAGAATATGCTGAAAGGAATCTCATGCCGCCTTTTACCACAACCATTAAGTGCCCGAACTGCTCCACGCCGCAGCCTGCCGCCATCGAGCAAGTCATCGACGTCGCCCAGGATCCCGCCGCTAAAACGCGCCTGCTGCAGGGACAGTTGAACTTCTTTGTGTGTCCGTCATGCGGCTTCCAGGGAACGCTGTCCACCCCGCTGGTGTACCACGACCCGGTGAAGGAATTATTGCTAACCTTTGTCCCGCCGGAAGCGCCGCTGACCGCCATGGAACAAGAGAAAGCCCTGGGAGCGTTGATCCAGCAGGTGATGCAATCCCTGCCCGCCGAACAGCGCAAAGGGTACCTCCTGCGCCCGCAGGCCGTCCTCACCGCACAGGGGCTGGTCGAACGGGTTCTGGAAGCCGATGGGATCACCAAGGAAATGCTGGAGCAACAACGCGCTAAATCCCGGCTCGTCCGCGAGTTGATCGAGGCGGAACCGGACGCCCGGCGGGAACTGATCGCCAAACAGGATAAACGGATCGACGCGGATGTGCTGGCTCTGATCTCCGTCATCGCCCGTTCGGCATCCGCCCAGAAGGATGAGGCCTTTGCCAAGCAGGCGCTCGCCGCCCGCGAAGATGTCCTCCACCAATCCACGGCCGGTAAACGATCCTTGGCCCAACAGGAGGAAATGGACCACGCCGCCCGCGATCTGCAGGGCCTGGGGAAGGAATTCAACATCGATTCGCTCGTCCGGCTGGTCGCCGCCGCCCCTTCGCTGGACCGGGTCACCGCTCTGGCGGCTCTCGCCTGGCAGGTGATGGATTATTCATTCTTCCAGCGCTTTACGGAAAATCTGGAAAAAGCCTCCGGAACCGAACGGGAGCGGCTGACGGCGATCCGCGACCGGGCCCTCCTCGAGGTGCAACGGGTGCAGCAGGCCGTGCAATCCGAAATGAACCTCACCGCCGGGGTGCTGCAGAGCATCCTCCAGGCGCCGGATCTGGATGCCGCCGTCGAGCAGTACCTGCCCGAATGCAACGATTTGTTCTTCGCCATCCTCGAAGCGAATCTGGAAACCGCCCGCCGAGAAAAGCAGGAAGAGAACGCGAAGCGGCTGGAGGAGGTCAAGACCAAGATCTTCGCCGCCCTGGAAAAATCCCTGCCCCCCGAATTGCGGCTCCTCCGCGAACTGCTCGAAAAGGAAACCGATGAACAGGCCGAGGCGTTGCTCTCCGAACGGGCGGCCGAAATCACGGAGGCCTTCGTCTCCGCGTTGAAGCACACCGTTGAGGACTTGGAATCCGGTCCGGAAGATCCGCGGGGCAAACGCATGAAGCGGCTGTTGGAACTCGCCGAAAAGCAGCTTGCGATGGCGAAGTTCGCCGGGAAGTAGTCTCCGATCAGCGGACCGTCGATTCATATCCGGCCGATGCCCCGTTGCGGCGCGGCGGGCTCTACGGAACCGCCTGCCGGAGGATGAACAGGGTCACGGATTCCGCCGGAAAATCGACCGTCGTCTGGCCGTGGAAGGCCGTGTCCGCGATTTGTTCCGCGTTGTGCATGCTGTCGAACCGCCACGTCTCGGCGGCCGTTTGGTATGCCATCCCCTCGATCCGCAGCATTTTCGAAATATCCTTCGAATCCATGTTGATGACCATCAACGTCAGACTGCCGTCCGCGGTTTTCGCGGCGTAAATGTTCACATATTCCGTATCGCTGGAAGCATATACCAATTCGGAACCGAAACGGGAATACATGTCGAAGACGTACTTGATCGGCCGGATCGCCGACAGGCTGGTCATGCCCAGGCCGCCGGCCCCTTCCAGGCAGAAGTGCGCCGCGAGGTCCACCCGCTGGCGGGCCAACCTTCCCAAGACATCGGCGTACCAAATCGCGTTGTAAAAGGAATCCGGAGTGGCTTCCTCCCCCTCGCGGTTCGACCAATTGGAGTTCACTTCGGTGACGGCGATGGGCAGATCCCGTCCCAGTTCGTTGTGAACGATGTATCGCAGCCGGGGGATGATCGAATCCCATTCGGCGGAATTATCCCGTAAATCGGAGACGGCGACATCGGTTGCGCCGAAGGGATAGCGGTGGACGGATACGATGTCCACCAGGTCGCCGTTGGCCCGCAGGAACGCGCGCAGCCAATCCCGTCCGGCGCGGTCCGCGGGATCCGTCTGGGGATCGCCGGTGAACTGGCTGGTTTCCGGCCCGATCAGGAGGATAGAGGGATCCACTTCCCGCATGGCCGTCGCGAGGGCGCGCCATTCCCGGTTGAATATCTCCGTGTCGTAATCCGTCATCTGGTATTTCATGTCGTAGAGATCGGGTTCATTGCCGACCGCCCAATACCGGATTCCATACTGCTTTTCGACATTGGCATACCGGACCACTTTTGCGGCGCTTTCCGGCGTGGCGCTCTTCAACTTGACATTCACCATCGGTTCGGCCCCCAGATCCTCCGCCAATTCGATGAATTCGTCGAGCCGGCCCTCCACAAAGGTGTACTCATCCCCCCATGCGCCGCCCGGGTAGCGAAGCAGCCGGATGCCCGCCGCCTGAAGATCCGGCGTGACGCGCCGGGAAAGGTTTTGCCAGGGCCCGTAATTGGTCCCATAGATCAATGGGGAGATCTCGCCCAGCGGCCGGTCGGTCTGCACATACAATGCCTCCGGATAGGGCGACGGCGTGGCGGTCGGCGTATCGACCGGATACAGCGTCACGGCGGTATGCGCGGCCGTCGGCGAGCGGGTGGCCGGCGGGACCGGCTCGGTTGTGGGGGATTGTCCGGCCGAAGGTTCCTGCATAGCATTCGGGTTGCAGGAAACGGCCAAAACCGCCTGCAACCCGATAACGAAGGCTACGCGTAGGTTGGGGGAGATCCGCATACTATCCTTTGACGGACCCCTGGGTCAGCCCGGCGATGAACCGTTTTTGCAGCAGGAAGAACATCAATGCGATGGGGAGGGCCACCACCAGCGACGCCGCCGCCATGTATTCGTAGCGCAATTGCGTTCCCGCGGCGCCGGTGATGTATTGGCGCACGCCGGCGGGAATCGTCTTGATGCCCAGCGTGTACGAGAAGAACATCTCATCCCAGGCCGTCATGAAGATGTATATGGCGGTGGAGACGATGCCCGGGATGGCCAGCGGCACCACGATGAAGACGAACGCCGTCAGCCGGGTGGCCCCGTCCACCATGGCCTGTTCTTCCAGGTCCACGGGAATGGAGGCGAAGAAACTCCGGAGAATCCAAATGGAGATCGGCGTGTAGAAGCCGATGTAGAGGATGATGCCGCCGAAGTTCGATCCGACCAGGGGAATGCCGAAATTCCGCTTGATCCACATGAAAGTGAGGAACAGCGGAATGAAGAAGAGCGTGCCCGGGATCAACTGGGTCGCCAACACGGTGAGGCTGTAGGCGTCCGCGCCCCGGAAACGGTATCGAGCGAGGGCGTAAGCGGCCAATGCGGCGAACGCGGTCCCGACGATCGTCGCCACACCGACGACGGTCAGGCTGTTGGCAAAGAGGGTGTTGAACTTCAGGCTTTTCCACATTTCGGGATAATTCGCGAACCGCCATTCGGTCGGTAATAGGCTGCAGTACGGGCAGAGAATTTCGCCCCGGGGGGTCAGCGAGACGATCAGCATATACAGGATCGGCACGAGGATGATGCCGACCAGCACCCACAGGATGATGTTCCATAACCAATGAAGGATCATTCCCCTGGTCCTGAACGAGAACGAACGTCTTGTTACCGGCGTGGCCTTCATGCTCTGTGTACCTCCTCGATGACGATTTCGAACGCAACTCCCCGGTTCCGCCCCGTCGGCGGATCCGGACACGGTTCATTCCGAAGTAAGGCCTTCGCGGAAGAACCGGTAATACAACCCGGTGAAGAATAAAGCGGCGATCATTATCAGCACCGATGCGGCCGCGCCGTAGCCGTACAATTGATAGCCGAAGGATTGCCGGGCGATGGTCACCATGATCAGATCCACGTACTTGCCCAGCTGGTCCGTCCCGAACAGGGTGATGGCGATGTTGTAGGGGCCGAAACCGAAGAAATTAAAGACGATTCCGAACAGCGTGGTGACCGCGATGATCGGAATGAGATAATGCCAGGTAATATAAAGGAATTTTTGAACATTATTGGCCCCGTCAATGTCGGCGGCTTCGTAGATGTCGGTCGGGATGATCTGCATCGCCGCCAGGAGCATGACCGTGGTGAACGGCAACCCGCGCCAGATGGCGGGTATGATCAACGCCGTGCGCGCGTTCTCGCCGATCAACCAGCGGATGGGCTGTTCGTTCAGGTGCAGCCAGTCGGTGATGACCCGGTTGGCCAGGCCGCCTTCCTGGGCCCAGATGAACCGCCAGATGACCCCCACGGCGAAGGTGGGGACCACCCAGGGGAGCAGGACGAGAGTCCGCGCCAGCCCCCGGCCGACGAACTCCCGGTTCAACAGCAGGGCCAGAATCAGGCTGATGACCAGCGTGCCCACTTGCACCCACAACGTGAACCAAAACGAGTTGACGACGGATTGGGTGAGGTCGGAGATCAGCTTTTCCTCGGAACCGAGAAACAATCCGCCGAGAATCCGCTGGTAATGGTGCAAACCGACGAACGGCGAGGAAAACGGCGCCGCAAAGGTCTTTTGGGTCACATTGAGAAGCGACATGTAGATCGCTTCCCCGGTCGGAATCAGGTGCACCAGGAACATGACCAATACGGCCGGGGCGATAAACGCATACGGAATCCGGTTGTGCCGGATGAATCGCCCGATGGATTGTTTTACGCTGCGCTTTTCCGGGGGTTCTTTTTTGCTCATCGTCATCCGCCTGTTAGTGGTATGGGGGGGTTAGAAAAACCAAGTTCCTCTAACCCCCCCATTCGTAACTATAGGGGAAAACCGTAGAAAATCAAGCCGCGATGTTACGAAGCCAGCAGCTCATCCACGGTCGCCGCCGCAGCATCCAGCCGTTGCTTGATCAGATCACGGGTGGGAGCTGCGCAGCCCGGCTCGCCCTGCACCGGGCAGGCTTCCGCCACATCTTCCCAGATGGACGTGAAGGCGGTGTTGATGGCCGTCTCGATGGCGCCCCACTGTCCGGACGGAGCCGAGGTCTTGCCCTTCGCGGCCGCCGCGATGAACGGAGCGTACATCGGATCGGACTTGAAGGGTTCGAGGGCTTCGTGCGTCACGGGGAGCAGACCGACGGCGTTGCCGTAGCGGATCTGCGCGTCCTTGCGCAGCAGGTATTTCACCAGCGCCCAGGCGGCGTCGTACGATTCGCAGGTGTCGAGGATGCCCAGGTCACTGCCGCCGATGAAGGTGTACTGCCCGCCGGGTCCGGCCGGGAATTCCGCCACACCGATGTCCTCTTCCGAAACCGTGTAGCCGCTGGCGGCCTGGTCGCGGATGTTGGGGACGACGTACGGGCCGGCCAGTTCGGTCGCCGCCAGGCCCTTGCCCAGGCGCTCGTCCGTGGTGGCCGAGTTCATCTCCAGCGTATCAGAAGCCGTCAGGCCGTCGGCGTACATGCTGACGTAGAATTCCACAGCATCGACCGCCTCTTCGGAGTTCAGGATGGCCTTGGTCATATCGGCATTCAGGATGTCTCCGCCGTATGCCCATATCCACTGCAGCTGGTTCTGCCAAACGTTCCAGTCGCCTTTTCCGGGGATGATCAGCGGGGCGACAACGCCCTTGGAAGGATCGTCCGGATCGACCGGAATCTGAGCGTCGCGGATTTGCGCGAGAGCGGCCCGGTAGCTGTCGAGGTCGGCGAACGCCGTGGAGACGTCCACACCCGCCGCTTCGTAGACTTTCTTGTTGTAGTACAGAGCCCGCACATCGCCGATCCACGGCATCGCGACCAGTGTGCCGTCGGACATACCGGTCATCCAGGAAGCGGGAACGAAGGCTTCTTCGCCGCCGACTTCCGCGATCTCTTCGGCCGTGAACTCATGCAGGCCGCCCATGGCGCCGAACGAGCCGACCCAAGTGGAGCCCATCTGGGTCACGCACGGGCCTTCACCGCCCTGTACGGCGGTGGTGATCTTGGTAAAGGCATCGCCCCAGCCGACGACTTCCGCGGTGACGTTGACGTTCGGGTACATCGCTTGGAAGGTCAACAGTTCCGCGTCAATCAATTCCTGCGGGGTGGGCCCATTGGGCATAATCCAGATCGTCACATCGCCCGTGAGATCGGGCTGCGCGGTGGCATCAACAACCACCGTTTCCTTGACAACCTGAGTATCCGGGGTTGCAGTTGTGGCTGTGCCGCACGAAACGAGCAGCAGGCTCAGGATCGCCAGCAAGCCGAGGATAGATAGAAGTTTCTTATTCATTGCTTCTTCTCTCCTTATCCTTTCTGTGGAGTCTTTGAAAAACGATCGGTACAGATGGTTTGCACGGAAAGAAAATCATTGCCTGATGGTGACGGTAACTCGATAGGGAACCACCTCCTTTCCTTGGTGAGCTTCGAAAAAATCCATCCTGTGCATCACGTACATGTGAAACCGTCGAACAAACCGCATCCGCGTTCGGATGGCACTCCGTCCTCAGATGGCCAATCCCGACGAGGAACGGATGACCAGTTCCGTCGGCAACACCAGCCGGTGCGGCGGCATCATCCCCTCGGCGAGGATCTGTATCAGCGTTTCCGCCGCCAGTTGCCCCAAACGCGGGATGTCCTGGCGGACGGTGGTCAGCGGCGGATCCATGTGCGAGGCGGCCGGAATATCGTCGAATCCCACCACCGCCACGTCCTCCGGAACCCGGCGGCCGGTTTCGTTCAGCGCGCGCAGGGCGCCCATCGCCATGCCGTCGCTGGCAACAAACACCGCATCCGGATTTTGGGGGATAAGGCGCATCATGCTGTTGTATCCGCCGCTCTCGGTGAAATCCCCTTCGACGATCAGCGCCGGTTCGGGGCGCAGGCCCCGCTCGGTGAAGGCGCGTTTGTACCCTTCCAGACGGTCGATCCCGGCGATCATTTTGCTCGGACCGGTGATCGTGGCAATCCGCTGGCGCCCCAGCCGGAGCAGATGCACCACCGCCTCGCGGGCTCCGTTCATGTTATCCGCATCGATGTAGTTCAGATTGTTGTTCGAGGGATGCCGCCCGATGAGCAGGAACGGAGTCTGCGACGTCGTCAGCGCTTCCAGCAGCGGATCGTCGATCAGATACGAGGCAATGACCAGCCCGTCCAGCAGGCTGTTGGATGTCAATTGATGGACCGTCGATTGTTCCTGTTCGGGGTTGGTCAGCCACAACATCACGGAATAATCGTTTGCGTTGCAGGCCGTGGTGATGCCCTGCACCAGACCGGGATAATACGGGTCGGTGAACAGCGAGGATTGGGCCGTCGGAAAGATCAACCCGATGATCCGGGTCCGCCCGGAGGCCAGACCGCGCGCCACAGCACTGGGCTTGAAGTTCACCCGGCGGATCACTTCCAGCACCCGGGCGCGCGTCGATTCCCTGACGTGGGGATCATTGTTGATGACCCGCGACACCGTCGATCGGGAAACACCGGCCATCTTGGCGATTTCTTCAATCATCATTCGGGACGGCTCCGGAAAATGGGTGCTTTTTCAGCGGATTTCTATATATATTTTTATGGGAACGCTCCCAATTTTATATCAGGTAATAGGCAAAGTCAATAGATGCCTTGTTGTTTCAATTCCTCTGTTTGCCCAAAATTTGGTCAAAAATACTTTTGACTTTCAAGAAAAATTTTAATATTATGACCATGGGATTATTGATATGGTTTTTTCCCCTAAAATACAGGGGGATTTATAATTTTATATTTTTGGGTATTTTTTCTCAACATTTTACAGCAATGATAATAATTAACATTTGTTTCATGATTTGGTCATTTTGACCACAGCCATGGGAATCTGTGTTCATTTTCGAATAAATTAAGTGGACCGTTTGTGTCCATAAATGAGAACGCTCTCATAAGGCGTTTTTTCCATATTTGTAACAGCCGTCATGTCACAATCTGCATTCCTGGAGGATCATCCAGGTATCTTTGGAGCCGTCCGCTGACTGATCCCCACAGGTTCGCCATAGTTGTGCCTGCCGCCCCCATTGAAACGATAAAAAAAGCGGATCAGCGTATTGCTGATCCGCTTGCCAACGAGATGGAGTGATCAGGTTTCCGGTTCCGCGAAGATCGCGGTCAGGTCCTCTTCATAGGCGGTTATTTCCGCCTCCAAATCCAAACCTTCCATGGTGCGCAACCGATCCGCGAATGCATTGCCTCTTGCCCATGCTTGCGAATAGTTGGGCATGTACACTTCTGTGGGCAGCGCCGCCGGGCGATTGAGGTTGTCGAGGACGACATTCAGATGGAACATCGTGGAAAAGAGGGCCGCTTTGGCGGTTTTCCAAGTTTCCTGCTTGTCTTTCGCGGCGGGAACAGCGTCATATGCCGCCGGCGTTTCCTCGTCGCCGATCAGCAGCGGATCCACAGCGGCGGTCACGAGGTATTGCAGCACGGTGAAGGCTTCCTGCGGATGCCGGCTGGTTTGCAGGATCCGGAAGGCGGCTTCCTCGATGCGGGCGCTGACGGCCCCTTCGTAGGAAGGCAGAACGGCGATATCCCACGTTCCTTCCTCCTCCAGGTAGTCGGCATATTGAAACGGCATGACGGCCATGGCCACCTTGCCGCTGTTGAAGGGTGCGCCGCCGCCGAACGCCGGGCTTTCTTCGACCGAAGCGTTCGCCATGAACGGCGCCTCGCCCCAGATCGCATCATAGGTCCATTGCCAAGCGATCTTCCATTCTTCCGGCGTCTTGGCGGCCTTGCGACCTTCCTCCCACATGGATCCATCCGACCAGTACCCACCCCAGTAATTCGGATGGTTGTAGCCCTGCCAGGTGAATCCGTATTGGCGGATATCTCCGCCGTCGAAACCGGGATCACCTGCATGGTTTCCGGCGCCGTCGATGGTCATCAGACGGGCGAGTTCCGCCAGGGTGTCCCAGCTCCACACGGCTTCTTGCCCGTCCGGCATGAGATGGCCTTTTCCGTACTGTGCCGGGGGATACGCATACCCGTACCGGTTGAACAATGAGACGTTGTAGAACACCACCGACGGATTCACCATAAACGGCAGGGCCGTCGTCTTGCCCTCCGGTTGATAGATATCCAACAAAGCGGCGGGGAAAACGGAGGTGTCGAAACCGGACATCGCAATGTACGGGTCGAGATCCAGCCACTGATCAGAAAAAGCGCTCGCCGCGACCATACCGGTCGGCCCGACGATATCCGGCCCCTCTCCCGCTTCGATCCGGGCGGCCAGGGTATCCCGGGCCAGCCCGCTGTAGACGGTCCCCAGCGTCAGTCGGATGTTGTTTTCCCTGCCGACAGTGGCATTAAACTCATCGACAACGGCCTGTTGGGCGTTTTGCCGGTTCGAATCGATTTCCATCCCCAGACCGGTGAACCATTGGATTTCGACGGTCTCCGCCGTCTGGGCTGTCGTTGCGGTGGCGGCGGGGGTTTCCGCGGACGGTTTGCAGGAAGCCATCGCTGCTCCAACCGCCAGCACGCCGCATACTGTGAGATACCTGCGCATTAACGATCTCCTTTCCCATACCGTGCCGTCTGCAAGCATTCGGTCCGTATCCGGCGCCGGATCCGATGGAACGGAAACGGCTTCCGCCGCCGCGGATGATGGCAATTCGTCCCGCCGGGGAATCGGCCCCTTCAGGGCGGATCATCCGCAGGAAGGCCGCCTGATGCGAACCGCACAATTATAATACAGAGAATCCGTGGTCCCTTGTATATTGCCGGCGGTCCGGGATGGCCGGCGGAGTATGCAAAACCGCTGCGGCGCCCCTCCGTCAAGGGATGATCCCCGCCGGCGGCCAATCGTCCTTGTGCCCTCCGTCAGGCGGTTTTTTTCGCCGTTTTCTCCGCCCGACTCCCGCAGAGGTTTTTCGGCGTTCTCTTGATGGCGGGAGGTCGACCCACTATAATCCCGGCATGTCGCCCCGGAAATCACTCTTCCTGTATTGCCCCGAACTGGAGAAGTATCCGTTTCCCTCCGATCACCCCTTTAATACATCCCGCGCTCCCAAAGCCCGCCGGCTGATCCGCTCCATGGGCTGGCTTTCCGGCGGGGATCAATCCGAAAGCGACGCGCCGCCGGCCGAACGCGCGGATCTGGAGAAATTTCACACCCCGCGCTACCTCGACGCCCTGCACGATGCATCGGAAGGCCGCTGGGAGCACGATCTCCTGCAGATGGGAATCGGAACCGGCGATTGCCCGGTATTCCCCGGCATGTACGAGCATTCCGTGCGGGCGGCCGGCGCCACCCTGGCCGGAGCCGCCGCCATCCTCGAAGGACGGGCAACCGCCGTGTTCAATCCCCACGGGGGATTCCACCATGCTTTTCCGGAACGGGCGGCGGGATTTTGCTACATCAACGATCCCGTGCTCGGATGCATGGCGCTGGCCTCGTCCGGCCGCAGGGTGTTGTATCTGGATATCGATGTGCACCACGGCGACGGCGTCGCCTACGCCTTCCGGGAGCGGGCGGATGTGATGACCATCTCGTTTCACGAGAATCCGCGCCTTCTCTTTCCGGGAACCGGTTTTGAAGATGAAATCGGCAAGGGCGCAGGGGAAGGGTTTTGCGTCAACGTCCCGTTGCCGCTCGCAACATACGATGCGGCATATCTCATGGCGGTCGACGAGATCGCCTTGCCGTTGATCGATTCCTACCAACCGGATGTCTTCGCCATCGAACTTGGCGCCGACGGATTGGCGCAAGATCCCCTGGCCCACTTGCAGTTGACCAATAACGTGTATGCGGAAGTGCTGCACCGCGTGATGCGGTTCGACAAACCGATCCTGATGACGGGCGGCGGCGGATACGACGTGCAAAACACGGTCCGGGCCTGGGCACTGGCCTGGAGCGTCCTGTCGGAGCAGGAAGACGCCGGGTATTCCGTCAACGCCGGCCTGGGCGGCGTGATGCTCTCCAGCCCGGATTGGCAGGGCGGATTGCGGGATCGGGAACTGGTGATCCCGGATCAAACGAAGGAAGCCGTGATAGAAGCGCTGGAGTATACCCTGCACAAGGTGAAACGCCTTGTCTTTCCGATCCATGGGTTGAAACCGTAACGGGTTTGCCGGAGGAACCACAACAAAAAAACCCCGGGGCACGGGAAATCCGTGCCCCGGGGTTTTTTATTGCCGCATTTCGCTCTATTTGGCCTTAACCTGCCGGATCTGCGTTACCACCGCTGCTGCGACCAGGCAGGCAATCCCCGCCACCAGGAACGCGGTCCGGTAATCGCCGACGGTGAAGGTTTTTTCCACCAGCTCACCCGCGGCGTCCTGGGCCTGATAGGGAACGTTATCAATGTCCCGCATCAGGACGGCCGCCAGGTCCGGGCCGGCGATTCCCCCGGCGCCGTAGGCGGTGAACATCCATCCGTAGTTTGCACCGATGTTCTTGGTGCCGAAGAAATCCGCCGTGAGGGCTGGGTAGAGTGCCAGGTATCCGCCGAAGCACAGCCCGACGATCGACACGCCCAGCAGGTAGAGCGGATAGGCGTGGAACAGGTCGAGCGCCAGCATCGTCACCCCGCACAGGATGAACATGATGATGAGCGCGGATTTGCGGCCGATCTTGTCGGAGACGGTCCCCCATACGATCCGGCCCGTGGAATTGAAGATGGCCAGAATGGAAACCGCCATCGCCGCCGCCGCAGCGATCTGTCCGAAATCGGATTCGAGGATCGGCGGCGTCATGCCGGCGATCGAGAAGGATTGCCAGATCGGCGACGCCTTCATGATGACCTGCAACCCGGCCGCGCATCCGGCGAAGTAGGTGATCCACAACAGCCAAAAAGCCGGCGTGCGGACCATTTCTGCGGGCGAGAGATCCACCGCCGCGGACGCCTTTCCCTTCTTGGGCTGGGGCGGGGTCCACCCGGCGGGAACATACCCGTCCGGCGGGTTGCGCAGCAGCTGGGCTCCGGCCACGACGCACACCAGGAAGATCACCCCCAGGACCAGGAAGGTGTTGAACACGCCCAACTTCGGCAGCGGGAACAGGGATGCTCCCAGCAGTTGGTAGGATCCGCCGGAGATCATCGCCTTGGCCAACGGCGCGAAGAAGAACGCGCCCGCCCCGAAACCCGCCACCGCCAGGCCGGTGATCAACCCGCGCTTGTCGGGGAACCATTTAACGCAGGTGGCGATCGGGCAGACGTACGCGGCGCCGATTCCCACGCCGCCCAGGATCGAGAACGTCACGATCAGCCACACCAACGCGGTGCCCGATGGAAATGCCTCGGTAAACTTGGCGAGGATCAATCCCGCGCCGAGGATGATCCCGCCGACGGTGGCCACGATACGCGGCCCCGTCCGGTCCTGGATCCTCCCGGCGAAAATCACCGCCAGGGCGAAGGCCGCCAGCACGATTTGAGCGGGCAGGGTGACCATCGTCTCGCTCCAATCCGAAAACACGGCCTTAAGCGGCGTCTGGAACACGCTCCAGATGTACACCGCGCCGAGGCTGACCTGGATCACCAGCGCCCCGACGACCACCAACCATCGGTTCATCGTTTTTTCCGTTGCCATTTCCTCCTCCATGCTGTCTCATTGCCCGGCTCGACTGTCTTCCGGGTTGTTTTCAGAAAATCGGCCGGACGCTGTTGCCAATGCGTCCGGCCGTCGGTCGACCGAAGGATTTGGGGGGTTATCCACCCCGCCCCTTGATCAGCTTCTCCACGATGCTGGGATCGGCCAGGGTGGTGATGTCGCCGAGGTTGTCGGTTTGATTCTCGGCGATCTTCCGCAGGATCCGGCGCATGATCTTGCCGGACCGCGTCTTGGGCAATCCCTCGGCGAACTGGATGATCTCCGGCGTGGCGATCGGGCCGATTTCCTTGCGGACATGCTTGACCAGTTCCTTCTTCAACTCGTCGCTCTCGGTGATGCCCGCCTTGAGGGTGACGAAGGCATACAGCGCCTGGCCCTTGATGTCGTGCGGCATCGGGCAGACGGCGGCTTCCGCCACCTTCGGATGCGCCACCAGCGCGCTTTCCACCTCGGCGGTGCCGATGCGGTGCCCGGAGACGTTGACCACGTCGTCGATCCGGCCCATCAGCCAGTAATCGCCGTCCTCGTCCATGCGGCAGCCGTCGCCGGTGAAGTACATGTTCTCGTACATGGTGAAGTAGGTGTCGATGAAGCGGTCGTGATCGCCCCAGGTGGTGCGCATCATCCCCGGCCAGGGCCGGCGGACGCAGAGTTTCCCGCCCTCGTTCGGGTCGCACGGCGTCCCGTCATCGCGCAGCACCACCGGATCCACGCCGAACCACGGACGGTTGGCGCTTCCCGGCTTGAGAGTCATCGCCCCCGGCAGCGGGGTGAACAGGAAGCCGCCGGTTTCCGTCTGCCAGTAGGTGTCCACAATCGGACAGCGGCTGTGGCCGATCTTTTCGTAATACCAGATCCAGGCCTCGGGGTTGATCGGTTCCCCCACGGTGCCGAGTATCCGCAGGCTGTCGAGCTTGTATTTGGCCGGCCATTCCTCTCCGGAGCGCATCAGCGCGCGGATCGCGGTCGGCGCGGTGTAGAAAACGGTGACTCCGAATTTGTCGACCACCTGCCAGAACCGTCCGGCATCCGGGTAGGTCGGGATGCCTTCGAAGATGATCGTGGTCGCCCCATTGGCCAGCGGGCCGTAGACGATGTAGCTGTGGCCGGTGACCCAGCCGATGTCGGCTGTGCACCAATAGACGTCGTCCTCATGGATGTTGAACACTTGCTTATGGGAGAGCGCCACGTGCAGCAGGTACCCGGCGGTGGTGTGCACCACGCCCTTGGGCTTTCCGGTGGAACCGGAGGTGTAGAGGATGAACAGCAGATCCTCGGCCTTCATCTTCTCCGCCTCGCACTCCTCGGAGGCTTTGGCCATTTCCTCGTGCCACCAGGTATCCCTCCCGTCCTGCATGTTGCACGGATCGTCGCTCACCTTTACGGTGATGCAATGTTCGATGCTCGAGGTCTTCTTCATCGCCTCGTCGGCGATGTCCTTCAGTTTGATGTGCTTCCCGCCGCGGAGCGAGACATTGGAGGTGATGAGCAGCTTGCAGTCGGAGTCGTTCGCCCGGCCGCTGATCGCATCGGCGCTGAAGCCGCCGAAGATGACGTTGTGGATCGCGCCGATCCGCGTGCAGGCCAGCATGGCGATGGCCAACTCGGGAACCATGGGCATGTAGATCGCCACACGGTCGCCCTTTTTAATCCCCTTTGACTTCAACACGTTGGCGAACTTGCAGACTTCCTTATGCAGTTCTTCGTAGGTGATCTTGCGGGTGTTGGAGTCCTCGTCGCCCTGGAAGATGATTGCCGTCTTTTTTGCGGTGGGGGTGCCCAGGTGCCGGTCCAAGCAGTTGTAGGAGATGTTCAATTCGCCGTCGGCGAACCAAGTGTGTTCGATGGTCCGGTTCTTTGTGTTCCAGGTGTACTCGAGACTCTTGGTGGGTTTTTTAAACCACGTCAGCATCTCGGCCTGTTTCAGCCAGAAGGCGTCCGGATCGTTGATCGATTGCTCCCACAGTTTTTGATATTCCTCGAGTGATTTCACATACGCGGTTTTCGTGACCGAATCAGGGGGAGGGAACTTCCGATTTTCGGTCATCAGAGAACTGATAGATTTTCCTTGTGCCATGGCATCTCCTTTTGGCTGTCGGCCTGCGGCAAATAACGCATGGAAGGCGTCCTGCGCGTTCCGGATCACGCAATTTACCGTTGGCTATGGGATTAATGACGGTATGAACGGCGGCTGTGGATCGCCGCCGCCGTGGATGTCGCATTCGCCGCGGCTATTCTAGTCGCGCCGATGGGGAGTGTCAATCCTGATCCTCACTTGGGAGCTTTCGGACCTCAAAGGAGATCGTGATTTTTTCAACAATCTTTCTCTTTCCGCCGGACGACCGGATTTCCTGCTAAGCCAGTTCGGCCTCGACAGCCACTTCATCACCCTCTGCGGGCAGCGGGACAAGATTCCCCGGAATGGGCCGGCCGTTCACCTTGAGCGAGACCGCGTTCCCCTTTCCCTTGCGGACGACCGAGATCCTGTAGGTCACCCCGCGGAATTTTCGGACCGCCTGGAATCCGGGCCATTGTGACGGGATCACGGGCGCGATCTGCAGTCCTTGCAAGGTGGGCCGGATGCCGAGGATGTGCTGGGTGACGGCGCAAAAAGCCCATGCCGCCGTCCCGGTCAACCAGGAGTTCTTCGCCTCGCCGTGAGTCGGGGCGTCCTTTCCGGCGATCATCTGCGGATAGACGTACGGCTCGCAGCGGTGCAGATCGCTGATGGACTCCCGCGCCGACGGATTGATCCGGGTGTAATAATCGTGGGCCCGGTCTCCGTTTCCGGCCATCGTTTCAGCGATCATGATCCAGGGATTATTGTGGCAGAAGATTCCCGCGTTTTCCTTGTATCCGGGCGGATAGGAGGAAATCTCGCCGTATTCGATATAGTACCGGCTGAAGGCCGGCTGGTTGAGGACGATCCCGTGCCGTGTGGCAAGCCGCTCCTTCACCGATTCCAGAGCCCGTTGGGCGGTTCCGTCCTCGAATCCGATCCCCGCCATCGTGCAGATCCCCTGGCTTTCGATGAAGATCTGGCCCTCGGCGCATTCCCGGGAACCGACCTTGCGTCCAAAATCGTCGTAGGCGCGGAGGAACCACTCGCCGTCCCACCCGTGGCGCCGGACGGTTTTCCGCATCCGCGTGGCTTCCCAGCGGTACCGTTTGGCGTCCCCGCGGCGGTCGAGGAATTCGGCCAGGTCCGCCAACTCATTGGCGGCCATGACGAACAGCCCGCCGATGAAGACCGACTCGGCCGTTTTGCCTTCCTTGTTGGTGGTGGTTTGAAAGGACTCGCCGGGAGTGTCGGAAAAGCAGTTCAGGTTCAGGCAATCGTTCCAATCCGCGCGGCCGATCAGCGGCAAACGGTGCGGGCCGAGCCGGCGTAGCGTGTACTGGACGGCCCGCTGCAGATGTTCGAATAAGGGCTTGGCGGTGGCAGGCTGATTTTCATACGGGACCTTCTCATCGAGGATGGCGATGTCGCCGGTCTCCTTGATGTACGCGGCGACTCCCAGGATCAGCCACAATGGGTCATCGTTGAAATTGCTGCCGACGCCGTTGTTGCCGCGCTTGGTCAGCGGCTGATACTGGTGGAACGCGCCGCCGCTGCGCAATTGCGTGGCGGCCAGGTCGAGGATCCGTTCCCGGGCCCGTTGCGGAACCATATGAACAAATCCCAGCAGATCCTGATTGGAATCCCGGAACCCCAAACCGCGTCCGACTCCGGATTCAAAGAACGAGGCCGAGCGCGACATGTTGAATGTGGCCATGCACTGATAGGCGTTCCAAATGTTCACCATCCGGTCGGTGTGCTTGTCGGGCGTCTTGACGTGAACGACGGAGAGGGTTTCGTCCCAATACTGCTGCAGTTCGCGGAAGGCCGTTTCCACCTTCCGGGAGGTGTCGTATTTGGCGATCGTCGCCTTCGCCGAACGCTTGTCGATCGTCTGCGAGCGGGGCGGAAGGAATTTGCGGTCCTTCGGATTCTCCTGATAACCGAGCAGATAGATGATTTCCTTGGTCTGGCCCGGCTGGAGGGTCAACCGGACATGGTGTGATCCGATCGGCGCCCAACCGTGGGCGATCGAGTTCGCCGACCGCCCGCGTTCCACCACCTGCGGGCTTTCCCAGCCGCGGTAGGCGCCGAGGAAGTCGTCGCGCTGGGTGTCGAAGCCGGCCGGTTTCTTGGAACAGGCGAAATACGCAAAGTGATCGCGGCGTTCGCGGTACTCGGTTTTGTGGTAGATCACCCCGTCTTCAACTTCGACCTCGCCCAGCGAAAAATTGCGCTGGAAGTTGGTCTGGTCGTCCCAGGCATCCCACAGGCAGAACTCCACCAAGGAAAACGCCGAGAGCCGGGCGGGCTTCTTGCGGCGGTTGGTGAGCGTCAGCTGCCAGATCTCCAACTGCTCGCCCATCGGCACAAAATAGCGGGTGCTGGCTTCGATCCCCTTGTAAGTGGAACCGATGACGGTGTATCCCATCCCGTGCCGGCAGCTGTAGCGTTCGGCCTTGTGCCGGGTGGGCATCCAGGAGGGGGACCAGAAAACACCGCTGGCGTTGTCGCGCAGGTAAATGTACCGTCCGCCCATGTCGAACGGCACATTGTTGTAGCGGTAGCGGGTGATCCGCCGAAGGCGCGCATCCTTGTAGAAGGAATAGCCGCCGGCGGTGTTGGAGATGATTCCGAAGTAGTCTTCGCAGCCGAGATAGTTGATCCACGGCAGGGGAGTATCGGGCCGGGTGATGACGTACTCCCTGCGTTCATCGTCGAACTTGCCGTAACGCATACCAACTTCTCCTGGAGGGGGTTTTTCCCAATTTCGAGTCTGCCCCCTTCGCCGCCTTCTCGCGGCGGGCCGTATTATACACGGCCGAACGCCGGGGAGCACTCCTCCGCCATCTGCATGAGCAGACGGGCAAAGAATCTCCGGGCGCCGCCCCCCATCCGACCGCCGATGTACGGCTGCTCCGTAAAGCAGACCAAAGGATTCGGCCCGCACGCCGGCGACGGAGAGGGAACTCCCGCTCCGTCACGGAGAATCGACCGAATCCGGTCCGGTCAACGGCGGCAACGATATAATGAAGTATGCCCACCACCCCCCAACTCGTTGGATTTGACAACGAAAAATACCTCCGCGAGCAGACCGCGGCAATTCTCGAGCGTGTCCGGGCGTCCGGCAATAAACTCTATCTGGAATTCGGCGGCAAGCTGCTGTTCGACATGCATGCCTCGCGCGTCCTTCCCGGGTTCGACCCGTGCGTAAAAATGCGCCTGCTAAACAACCTCAAGGACCAAGCCGATATTATCCTTTGTATTTACGCCGGCGACATCGAACGCCGAAAAGTGCGCGCGGATTTCGGGATCACGTATGACGACGATGCCATCAAACTCATTGATGATCTGGCGGAGCGCGGCGTGGCGGTGACGGCGGTGGTCATCACCCGTTTCGAGGATCAACCGGCAGCGATAATTTTTAAAAACAAGCTGGAACGGCGCGGTATGCGCGTCCTCACCCACAAGGTCATCCGCGGTTATCCGACCGATGTGGAACACATCGTCAGCGAAGCAGGCTACGGACGGAACGACTACATCGAAACAACGAAGCCTCTGGTAGTGGTCACCGCCCCCGGCCCCAACAGCGGCAAATTATCCACCTGCCTTTCACAGCTCTATCACGAAAACCGGCGCGGGATTAATGCCGGGTACGCGAAATTCGAGACATTCCCGATCTGGAACCTGCCCCTCAAGCATCCGGTGAACGTCGCCTACGAAGCCGCCACCGCCGACATACAGGATTTCAATCTGATCGATCCCCACCACTTGGAAGCCTACGGCAAGATCGCCGTTAATTACAACCGCGACGTGGATCTCTTCCCGGTGGTCAAACGCATTCTTGAAAAAATCACCGGCGCGAAATCGGTCTACCAATCCCCGACCGACATGGGAGTCAACAAGGCCGGCTTCGGCATCGTCGACGACGAGGCGGTCCGCGCGGCGGCCAAGCAAGAAGTCATCCGCCGTTATTTCCGCAGCGCTTGCGAATACGCCATGGGCCTGGGCGAACAGGAGACGATCCGGCGCGAGGAATTGTTGATGCAGGAACTGGGGATCCAGGTACAGGACCGCTCCACGGTGCTTCCGGCCCGGGCGGCGGCCCGCGAGGCGGAGCAGACCGGGAAAGGCCACAAGGGGATCTTCGTCGGGGCGGCGATCAAGCTTCCGGACGGATCGATCGTCGTCGGCAAGAATTCGGTGCTGATGCACGCCGCCTCCGCAACCGTGCTGAACGCCATCAAGGCGCTGGCGGGGATTCCGGACCGGATGCACCTGCTGGCGCCGAACGTCATCGACGCGGTCGGCCGGTTTAAAAAGGAGACCTTCGCGGCCGGGAACGCCAGCCTTTCGCTCGATGAGGCTCTCATGGCCCTGGCCGTCAGCGCCACTACCAATCCCACGGCCCAGGAAGCGGTGGCCCGGCTCAAGGACCTGCGCTGCTGCGAGATGCACCTGACCCACCTGCCGACCTCGGGCGACGAAGCCGGCCTGCGCCGCCTGGGCGTCAACCTGACCAGCGAACCGCAATTCGCCGGCAAGAACCTGTCGGGGTGAACATCGCTCCAAAAGCGGATCCGGAGAGCGCTTCTCACCCCCCTTCCGGCGCCCCGGAATTTTCTATCCAACCGCTTTTGCTTGACATTCCCCTCCCCCGCGGTTAGAATTCCCGCGCTGTTAAGCTGGGCATCCGATCCCATCCGCCGAGATAGCTCAGTTGGTAGAGCACGCGACTGAAAATCGCGGTGTCCCCAGTTCGATTCTGGGTCTCGGCACCTCCGCGGAAGCGGGATTTTGCGGGCGTGGTTCAGTGGTAGAACGTCTCCTTGCCAAGGAGAAGATCGTGGGTTCGAATCCCATCGCCCGCTCTATAAACGCCCCGGAAACGGGGCGTCTGTTTCTCGGCGACGTCGCCAAGTGGCAAGGCAGGGGTCTGCAAAACCCCCACCGTGGGTTCGAATCCCACCGTCGCCTCTCTCGCGGGCGGCCTTCTCGGGCCGCCCGTTGGCTTTAAATAAAGGACGGGATGTACTGGATAAATCAAGACTGACGGGGGTTTTTCACTATAGAAAATCCTGTACATCCTGAGTCATCCTGTCAATCCTGTCTATCATTACTCCCTCTTGAAATAGTCAGCCGCCTATCCGGCAACCTCGCCAAACGGCAAGGCAGGGGGATTGTAAAACCCGTGGGTTCCCTGGCCCACACGGCAACGCCGTGCGGGCGAATCCCACCGTCGCCTCTCTCGCGGGCGGCCTTCTCGGGCCGCCCGTTGGCTTTAAATAAAGGACGGGATGTATTGGATAAATCAAGACTGACGGGGATTTTTCACTATAGAAAATCCTGTACATCCTGAGTCATCCTGTCCATTACTGCTCCCTGTCCATCCTGTCCACTCCCATCGGGGGTACAATCAACAGGCAGTAGGAGCTCATCCCGGCCAATCACCGGAGGTAATCCGATGCTGCTGATGTTCCGCAACGAAGAACAGGTGCTGAAACCGCTGTCCGAACCGGCCCCCGGATGCTGGCTGCACGCCGTGGATCCGACACCGGCGGAAATCGACCGGCTGACCGGGCTCGGGTTCTCCGGCGAAAACATCGCCTATGCGATGGATCCGGACGAACGGCCGCGGGCGGAACACGAAGGCGACGACTGGCTGGTCCTCCTGCGCATCCCCTATTTCCGGGGCGAGGTGGACGACATCCCGTACGCCACCATGCCGCTCGGCGTGTTGTTCAACACCGAGTACATCGTCACCGTCTGCCGGACCAACAACGAGGTGCTGCAGGAGTTCGTCCTCGGCCGGGTGCGCGATCTGTCGACCGCCAAACACAACCGCTTCGTTTTGCAGCTGCTGCTGAATTCTTCCCTCCGGTTCCTTTCCTACCTGCGCGAGATCAGCCGCGTGGTGGAAGCCCTCGAAGACCGCCTGCAACAGTCGATTCGCAACCAGGAGGTCCTCGAGCTGCTCCGCTACCAGAAGAGCCTGACCTACTTCACCACCGCCCTGAAGGCCAACGCGCTGATGATGGAACGCCTGCAGAAAAGCCTTTTGTTCCAGAAGTATCCGGAGGATGCGGACCTGTTGGACGACGCCATCACCGAAACCATGCAGGCGATCGAAATGACCAGCATCGAGAGCAACATCCTCAGCGGGATGATGGACGCCTTCGCCTCGATCATCTCCAACAACCTCAACCAGGTGATGAAACTGCTGACCTCGATCACGATCGTGCTCAGTTTTCCGGCGCTGGTAGCCGCCCTGTACGGGATGAACGTGACGCTGCCTTTCGCCGGGCAGGCTTGGGCGTTCGCCTTCATCCTCGGCGTGGCGGTGGTCCTTTCGATTACGGTGGTGTTCATCCTGCGGAAATTGGATTGGTTTTAAAACCGGGGATTTGTTATATGGAATCGCAGGGCGCAGCGGCGCTGCGCCTTTTTCATTTCCGGGCGCAGCACCGCTGCGCCCCTCAGCGGTGCAGGCGCGGCATGCGTTTCTTCCAGGCGGTGGGGATGATCTTGTCGAGCGCATCGTCGGCCGTGATGATCCCTTGCAGGCGGTTCTGCTCATCGACCACCGGAACGGCCTGCAGGTTGTACTTGGAAACGGCGTGCGCCGCGTCGTCCTGGCTGTCTTCCGGCCGGATGGAGACCACGCGCCCATGCATGAATTCCGTCACCGCGGTGGCGGGATCCGCCAAGACAAGATCCCGCAGGGAGAACACTCCCAACAGGCGGCCGCCTTCATCGGTGACGTAAATGTAGAATAGGTTCTGGATCTTCGGCCCCTCGCGCCGCAGCACCGCCATGGCCTGGGCGGCGGTGAGTTTGGGCGGAACGGCCAGGAATTCGGTGTTCATCAGGCCGCCGGCCGAATCCTCGGGGTAGGTGAGGAGCTTGCGCACGTCCGCCGCCTCCTCACGGCCCATCAGATTCAGCAGCCCCTGCGAACGGTCCTTCGGGAGTTCGGCCAGCAGGTCAGCCGCCTCGTCGGGGGCCATCTCCTCCAGCACGTCGGCCACTTTCTCGTCCGGAAGGTGTTCCACCAGATCGGCCTGCACTTCCGGATCGGTCTCCTCGAGCACGTCGGCCAGCTTTTCCACGACCATCTGGTCCACCAGTTGATCGCTGCTGTTCTGACTCGCCAGATCGCGAAGGATGTCGGCCAGGTCCGCCGGGTGCAGATCGGCGAGCTTCTCGCCGGCGACTTTCAGCCGCAAGGGGCTCTGTCCGGGCAGCATCTCCACGTTTTCCCAGGAAATCGTTCCCGCGGTGGGTCGGCCGCCGCGGAAGCCGAAGAGGTTCCGGAGCCAGCTCCGGCTTCCATCGCCGCAAACGGCGACATTGGCGATGTAAATGTCGTTGTCGATGCGGGTCAGTTCGACATCCTTCACCCGCACCGCGCGCACGCCGTTGGTGTCGATGACCGGCTTGCCGAGCACGTCGCGCGCCAGGAACAGATCTTCCTTGGCGGGTTTGTAGGACGGCAGGTCCCTTAGTCGGTATTTTAGAGGGATGGCGGGGGCGATCAATACCGTCGCGGCCGATACCGGGATCAGCATCTGATGCCCGTTAGTTCGGACGACCATCGCGACGATCAGCGGATGGGCGATGGGATGTTTTTCGGCGGCGATCAGGTCGGTGAGGATGCCGATCTGCCGGCCGCTGACGTCGGCTATCGGGCGGCCAATGAGTTCGCGGACATATGCCATGCCTTGTCCTCCTCCAGCCCAAAACAAAGCCCCCGCGTCAGATGAAGCGGGGGCAGGCTGGTACGATCACGGCCTGGCCGGCGTCTCAACAGACGGCAGGAAGGTTCTGCAATCGAGGACTCTCGGGTTGGTCCGGGTCAAGCGAAAGATTGTTGTCCATGGTGTCGGCTCTTTTGCTGATGACCGACGTGCGCTCCTGGGTTGCGGATTTCTTTTCGGAGCGAATATACCCCCGGATATGGGCGGTGTCAAGCAAAAAAAAGGAAAATCGAAGCGAAAGAGGACATGGATCGGAGTGGTGGGCGCTGGGCGACGGGCGGTATTTCTCATCATCATGTCCGCTAGTCGGGGAAAACCGCCCCCGCCTTTCCAGCCATCCACGGTATGCGGATCCTATATCGCTTTCAGGTTGAGTTCCGCTAGATACTTCTCCCGGTTGGCGCCGCGCGCGATCTTGCCGGAGCTGGTTTTCAACAACCAGCCGCGGTCCACCACCCGGACCTGGCGCAGGGCGATGTCGGATCCGCGGGTCACCCGCCGCCGGATCTCCTCCGCCAGTTGCTCTCCGTCGCGCTCACCCCCATCGGCGGCGGTTTCCGGAGAATCCCGCTCCGCCACGATCACGACGTTTTCGGTTCCCATTTCCTCGCTGTACACTCCGAAGGCGACCACCCGTCCGGGATGCACACCCGGCACCTCCGAGGCCAGCAATTCCAGGTCCTGGGGATACACGTTCTTTCCCCCCACGATGATGAGGTCCTTCTTCCGTCCGGTGATGTACACCTCGCCGCCGGCCAGGTACCCGAGGTCGCCGGTGAGGAACCAGCCCTCGTGGAAGGCCTTCGCGGTCAGGTCGGGCCTGCGGTAATACTCCGTCAGCATGCAATCGCTGCGCAACATCACCTCCCCCAAATGGCGTTCGGGAAGTTCCGCGCGCGCATCATCGACGATCCGCACCGCGGCGTTCTCCACCGGGGGGCCGCAGGAGAGCATGTTCATCGCTTCCTCACCGTCTTGCGACGGGCGGGCGACCCGGTCGACGAGCAGCCCGCGCTGGCTGACCGCGTCGACCGTCACCGGCGCCCCGATCCCGCCTTGGGTGACGGCGAAAACGTTCTCGGCCATCGCGTAGCATGTGGCCAGCGCGCTCTCCCGCAACCCGAATCCCCGGAACCGGTCCAGGAACTTGCGGTGGCTCTGGTAATGCATCGGTTCGGAGCAGTTGATGATCGCCCGCCAGGAGGAAAGATCCACATCCTCCAGCTGGCGGTCGCGGATTTTCTGCGCGCAGAAGTTATAGGCGAAGTTCGGCAGCCAGGAGAGGGTCCCGCGGTGAGCCGACACCGCCTGCAGCAATTTGTACGGCGCGCGGACCCAATCGAAGGGCGACATCAGGACGAGCGGGATTCCCTCCAGAATCGGCAGCAGAAAGCCCGCGATCAACCCCATATCGTGATAGAGCGGCAGCCAGGAAACGATCGTATCCTCCGGGCGCAGCCGGACGGCCCGGCCGTATACATCCAACTGCCGGAAGACGGCGCGATGGGAAAGCGCCACTCCCTTCTGCAAACCCGTGGTGCCGGAGGAATGCTGCAGCAGTACGATGTCGCCGGGTTCGCGTTCCCGGCCGCGCATCGCGGAAAAATCCGGGGCGGGGCAAGTAGCAACGTCCGTCGTCTGCAGCACGCTGCGCACCGGCCCGCCGGACGGGATGGCGTCCTGCACTTCATTCAGAAACTCCGGATAGGTCACCACCGCAGCCGGCTGGGTTACGGAAAATAATGATTTAAGCGACCGGCGGTAGGATTCCGGCGAGAGTTTTTCGGTGAGAAACGGCATGATGGATGGAATCGCCCCGTGCAACACCGCGCCGAAGAACGACTCCGCCAACGCCTCGGAATGTTGGAGGATGAGGATGACGACTTCCCCGGGCTGCACGCCCGCTTTTTGCAGCGCGTCCGCGTAACCGGCGGCTCCGCAGACCAGATCCCGGTAGGACATCGCCCGCTCGGGTGTCCGCGGGTGCATCCAGTGGACTGCGGTTTGTTCCGGGGAACGGGTGTAGAGGTCTTCCAGACGCGCAAAAAAGGTGGTCACTGCGGGGTTTGCCTGGCTTGGATCACCGCCGCCAACTCCGACAGCGTATCGAAGGTCTGGGCGTTCAGCTCCGTATCATCGATGTGCACGCCGAAGGTGTCTTCCACGAACAGCGAGAGATCCACCAGGTGGAAGGAATCGATCAATCCGGAGGAAATCAGTTTATCGTCCGGGGCGATGGCGCGCTGGGGTTGTTTGAGCACCTGTTCGGCGATATAGGCGGCCAACTGCGATTCGATTTCTTGGGTCATCGGATTCTTGGCTCCTCAGGGTAGGTTCGGTCCGATCAGCTCCCGCCGGGCGCCGTCCAGCACCTGCAGCGCGGTCAGGTTGCGGATCATCCATCCGCTCCATTTGGAGTCGGGAAGGTCGAAGAAGTAGTTGTGGTCGCCGGGCGCCTGGGTGAGGTGGAAACCATCCTTGCTCAACCCGTGATAGCGCACCGTCTGCACCGCTCCCCAGAAATTCCACAACGGGATGTCGTATTCCCAAGCCAGCTGGGCGATCAGCGCGTTGATCCGGTGGCCGCCTTCGAGATTGTCGGCCTTGGTCGCCACGACCGGCACCACCCCCTGGCCGACCGTGTACTCGATCACCTGGCGCAGATAAGTTTCGTACTTGACCACGTCCCCATCCCAGGCTTCCTCGAAACTGATCAGCGCCAGGCTGGGATTGTTCAGCCGCAGCTCGCACGCCAGCGGACTTTCCGACGATTCGCAAAAATCCGGATCCGCCCGCAGCGGATTTAAAGCGGCCGCCACGTTCAATCCCCCCTTCACCGCCAGGCTTTGACGGCCGAAGGAGCCTGCAAACCAGTCGATCGTGGTCTGCAGATCCGCATACGGCCCGAGCCGGTACTTCTCCGGATCCTCGTAGCCGGCCAGGAAGAAGGTGGTGATGTTCTGACAATCGCCGATCTTGGAAAACACGCGCTCGTCGCGCCCCATCGCGGCGCCGGTTTGGAAAATCGCCTGAGCCCGGCCGGCGAAGGATGGAACCGCCGGGTACGTTTGCCATTCGTCCCCTTCCGGGGAGGGACGCAGGGTGGCCGTGGGGGTCGCCGTCGAACGGCCGGTCGGCGTGGACGCCGACGATTCCAGAGCCGCCGTCGAACCCGCGGACGGTGTGGCGGCCGGATCGGAGGGCTCGGCGCCGGGAGTCGCGCCGGCCGCCCGTCCTTCGCAAGCGGTCAGTATCATCAACGCTGCTCCCCAGACGGCGGCGGTGCGCGGCAAACGGTTAGCGGGCATTCTTCTCTTTTACAATCTCCATCATCAACCGCTCCGCCAGCAGGATTTCCCCCTCCGGTGTGCGGTGAATGGCGCTGTTGGTGAACTCCTCCGCCGGAACCAAGTCCCAGTAATCGAAACAGGTCACCTGATGGATCAGGCACCATTCCGCCAGCAAGGAGCGGTACGCATCATACGCCCAGCGCGGGTAGAAAAAATTATACCGGATGTCGCTGTTGGCTCCCCGGCTGATGTACACCGGTTCGTTGACGATCCACAGGGGAACCTCGCCCGCCAACGCCCGGCCGGCCGCGAGCACATCGAAGGCCAGGTCGTCCGGGTTAAGTTCCGGCGGCTGCAGTCCGTAGAAATCCGTTTCCTCCTCCAGATCCTCCTGCGGCGGATCGTATCTCTCCGGGATCGCCTGATCCACGCCGGTGGCGGCCCATAAGAATCCGTACAACTGCAGGCGGATCCAATCCGCCAACGACCGCCGCTCGCCCACCAGAGTCCGGTCCCACACCGTCGGTGTGATCAGCCGCGGATCGTCGGGATCCGACGCCAACCCATATTCCGCGATCAGTTCCCGCACCACCGCGGCATTGTGCTGCAGGATCGGCGAAGCCAATTGCTTGGACGGCGGGAGCGACTCCAGGGTGATCAGCCAGATGACAAGATCGGGATCGTACCGCATGGCATAGCGCAGCATCATCAGATCTTTCGTCGTCGACATCGTCGGGTACCCGAGGTTGTAGACATGAACCGCGCCGCCGCTTTCCCGGGTGATGTGTGCGGCCAACGTCTCCTCCGGATCCAACAGAAACCCCCAGGTGGACGAATCCCCGATCAGCACCACGCGGAACGCATCCGGCTTCCGCGGGGCGGAGATTTCGTGTGCGGCGAACATCGCCTCCAGGTTGAACAGGCTCAGGTTGTAATCGGACGCGGGGTCTTCGCCGTACGGCAGCCGCACGCGCCCCGGGACCAGCCGGTTGTAGATGGAGATCCGTCCCAGCGCGGGAAGCAGGTCGACGGCGGCGAACAGCCCGTTGAGGGCCAGGAACAGAACCAGCGCCTTGACCAGCACGTTGCGCAGAAAGCGGTTGCGTTCAGACATGCGGAGAAACCGTCCTTATCATCTGAAAATCCCGAACAGGCGGAGGAACACATCCGCCGAAGCCGCCGGGCTGGGGAGGGCGAACCAAACCCAGCCGAGGACGACGAAGTGGAACGTCGCCAGTATGGACGCCGCCGTGTAGGCCTTCTTCCACGCCGGCCGGCCCTCCATGCGCGGCATCCAACTCCGACTCCATTCCCCCCAGCGGTTGTGCACGAACAGCCCGGCTCCGTGCCACAGCCCCCAGATCAGGAAATTCCACGACACGCCGTGCCACAGGCCGATCAGGGCCATCGTCGAAAACTGGCCGGCCAGGATGATGAGCCACATCGGGATCCGCCGCGGAGCAGAGCGCAGGGCGCGGGTCAGGGGGTTGAAAAAGTAGGAACGGAACCATTGCGCCAGGGTGATATGCCAGGAATTCCAGAAGGCGGTGAGGTTCGGCTGCGTGTACGGGCGGTTGAAATTTTCGGGAAGGGCGATGCCCGCCCATTGCCCCAATCCCAGGGCGATGTCGGTGTAGCCCGAAAAATCAAAATAGATCCGCAGGGCGTAGGCGTACAGGAACAGCCATAACCATCCGGCGTCCGTCGTTTGCGCGGCGAGGGATACGTTCAAGGCCATCACCGCCAACCCATCGGCCAGTACGAACTTTTTAAAGATCCCCACCAGGATTCGTTGACCGCCCGGCAGGAACGAATCGGCCGGACGGCTCGCGCCGGAGTGCAGGCCTTTGAGAAACCGGTCCACCCGGTCGATCGGCCCGGCCGTGACGGCCGGGTAAAAGACGACGTAGGTGAGAAAGTCGCGCAGCGAACAATCGGGCAACCGGCCCGTCATCCGGTCCCGCAGGGCATGAACCAGGCGGAAGGCGATGTAGGAAAAACCCAGCCAGCGGATATCCAGCGGCGAGGCCAGTCCGGGATCCTGTCCGTTCATCCGGCGCAGGACCGCCGCGGCCGCCTGGGCCAGGCCGTCCGTCTTCAACACCACCAGCAGGGCAAGGACGATGAAGACCGCCGCCGCAAGAGTCCGCCGGCCGGACCGTACGCTGCGCAATACGGCAGCCAGCACCAGCAGGAAAAGCAGCGCCGAAACAACCCGGCCGATCTCCGGAGGGCGGCCCGGAATCAGGACGGCGGAGGAACCAAGATAGCGCGTCGCCGCCAAGCCCAGGATAAGTGCCGCGGCGACTGCGGCCGTCCCCGCATCCGCGCCGGTCACTCTCCAACGGGCGGGTTCCGGCGGGTTGTCTTTCCGGGCGGTAAGCGCCCAGATCAACACGGTCAGCCCGATGGAAGCGGTCGGCAGCCAGAAATCGAGATGGCGGACGGGCAACGCCGGCTGCAGCGCATATACGGCCAGCAGGCTGGCGATGAAAAGAATCCATCGGCGGGCCCGGGGTATTCCGCCCGCCGCCAGGGAAACCGCCGCCAGTACGAAGATGTCGGTTAGTGTCATAAACGGGGTGGGAACTGCCGACCGGAGATTCTCAGAATCCCTGGTAGATCCACTGCGGGGATTGGTCCGCCGTGAATACCAGGATGAAAACGGCCATCAGGCACAGGGCCAATGCGCAGAGGTTCTCCCGCGAAAACAGCCACCGGCCGATCCGGCCGAAGATCATTGATATCCGCACATTCTCCATTCGCCGCCCTCTTTCAAGACCTTGTACGTGCGGTCGGCCAGGTCGATCTCCTGGATCTCGCCGTTGTAATCCAGCGTGGCTTTGCCCGTGCATTCGACCAGCTGGTATTCCCCTTCGGCGCCCGCCACCTGACAGGCGATGTTTTCCAGCGTGGCCGGATACATCGCAAACGTGTCGACGTCCGTGAGGGCGCCGGTTTCCCACGCCGCGCAGGAAACGGTCACGGCTTTGGTGGCGTCTTTATCCACCAATGCGCGGAAATAGGCTTCCACGGCTTTCTCCGGGCCGGCGGATCCGCCGCAGGCAGCGAGGAGCAGGAGGATCAGCAGAATGGATTTTCTCATTGTGTCTCTCTTCCACAAGGCCGGACGATCCGGCGGGATGAGATCGTTGACCGATCGGAATTATTGTAACATCCCCAAACACCGCAGTCAGACTTCTTCCAAGATACGCGCCAACACATCCGCCAGCTCCTCCGGCTGGTCGAAGAATACGTCGTGGGCCGATTCTTCGAACCAGATCATCCGCTTTCCCTGCGGAGCATCCAGACCTTCGTAATACGCGCGCGTCAGCTCCGCAGGGGCATTGTAATCGTAGCGCCCCGAGAGGAAGTACACCGGCACGTCGATCCGCGGCGCACTCTCGAAAAAATCCACTTCCATTAATTCCGGCCACAGCCGGCGCAACGAGTTTCCGCTGCCCAACGGCCACCAGGCGGCGTCGGCCAATGAGTATTCGGGGGCCTCGAGCAGCATCCGCAGTTCGTGCCTGTAACTCTTGGCCGTGCGGTATACGCCCCCGAAGGCCAGCAGCCAACGCCTTTGGGTCGTCAAATCGTCGTACCAGCTCCCGGCCCGGTAGGCCGGATCGATTCCGGCCAATTCCTCCGCGGCCTCCCGGTTGCCCGTCTCGAGCGCGATACGCCGGACATACTCCAACGACAGCTTCTCTCCTTCGGCGTAATCCACGATCTGGCCCACGCCGATGTAGCCGAGGAAATCCTCCGGACGGTCCTGGACGGTCCACAATCCCAAAACGGTTCCCCACGAAAATCCCATCAGATAGATCTTCCGGCCGCCGAACCTATCCCGCAGGTAAGCCACCAATTCCCGGGCGTCACTCCGCATCCGATCCAGGGTCAGGCCGGTATCGCCCGCATTGAGGGTGTTGGTCTTTCCGGAGCCGCGCTGATCCCAACCCACCACCGTGAAATGATCCTCCAAGGCGGGGCATTGAATCCGCAGCTTGGCCAGGTTGGCGCTCCCCGGCCCGCCGTGCAGGAACAGCAGGACGGGATTCCCGGCGTTGCTTCCCCGGATAGAGATCCACTGCCGCAAGCCGCCCAGTTCCACCTGCGTCAGTTCGTTGATCGACGCCGGACCCGGATGGGCGAGCGGTGCGCGTCCGCAGCGGAAAGACAGCCCGCCCAGCACCGCCGCGGCAGCCAACAGCAACAATCCGATCCACATCCTGTTTCTCCTTCGACCTTTCATACATGGATTCCAAAAAGAAACATCATCCGCTTAACTCTGCTTCGCATCCTCCCCGTACTCCCGGCGCCCGGCGTTTTTGGGGTTGACAAGCCGGCGCGATGTGATTATTATATGTATAGTATTATATATGTCAAGTCCTATATTAGGAGAACTCATGTCCCTCGAACATGCCATTCTGGGTTTTCTGAACTACCAGCCGTTTTCGGGATACGACCTCAAGAAGGTATTCGACACCACGGTCCGCCACTTCTGGCCGGCCGACCAGAGTCAGATCTACCGCACCCTGGGCCGGCTGGCCGAGCAAGGCTGCGTGAAGATGGAAAAGGTCGAGCAATCCAATCGGCCGGACCGCAAGGTCTACCACATCACCCCGGCCGGACGCCGGGAACTGGCACAATGGATGGCCGGCGCCCCACCGAAGGATCCGACCCGCAGCTCGGCGCTGGTGCAGGTTTTTTTCCTCGGCCGGCTGAGCGACGAGGAAATACTGGCCAAATTCGAAGGATATGCCGCAACGGTGCGCGGGATCATCGCTCTCTATGACGAACTGCCGGAAAAAATCGACGGGTATGCCCGGATCGTTGATTCTCCGCGCGAGGTGTTTTTCTGGCTGTCGACCCTGGATCTGGGCAAGCGCACCATGCGCGCCAATCTGGAGTGGGCCGAACACATTATTTCCCAGATTAAAAGCAAAAAAATTCCGCGCAAATAGCGGCCGTACCCGCCGCTGATCCGCGTCAGGAGATATTTCCATGGTTGCAAATCTAAAAAAACGCATTCCGGTGATACTGATCACCTGCCTGATCCTGATGGTTTCCGCAACGGCGGTCATGCTGTGGCTCTCCCGGGGATCGGGACCGGTGACGGTTCCCCCGGGTTCGCAAGCGGGCGATCTCTTCCTCCATCCCTGTCCGATCAAGTTGGACGGCGTCGAATACGCGGCCGATTGCGGAACGCTGGTCGTGCCCGAGGTGCGCAGCGATCCGGATTCCCGCCTGATCGCCCTGCCCGTGCGGCGGATCCATTCGCCTGCTCCGGATCCCGCCGAACCGGTTTTCTTCCTTGACGGCGGACCCGGGGCGAGCAATATGGCCAAGACGCCGGAGACCTGGCTGCTGGAAAACCACGACTTCGTCAATGTGGGGTATCGCGGCGTGGACGGGACCCCGCGGCTGGATTGCCTAGTATTTTCCGACGCGGTGCATGGAAAGGGCGGCGATCTGCTCAGCCCCGTCTCGCTGGATTCGATCGGCGAAGCAGCCGCGGCCTGCGCAGAAGGCTTGCAGGCTGCGGGCTTCGACCTGGCGGGATACTCCATTCCGGAGGTGATCGAGGATATGGAGGCGGCCCGCGCCGGATTCGGATATGAACGGATCCACCTGCTCAGCGAAAGCTACGGAACGCGCGTCGCCCAAGTTTATTCGTATTGCATCCGGAAAGCCTGTTGCGCAGTGCGATGATCGGCGTCAACCCGCCCGGACACTTCCTCTGGCTGCCCCAGGATGTCGACGAACAAGTGGAGTACTACGCCGGCCTGTGCCGCAAGGATGCCGACTGCGCCGCCCGCCTGCCCGACCTGGCCGGAACGATGCGGAAGGTCAACCAAAACATGCCCCGGAGCTGGCTGGGGGTGCCGATCGATCCCGGCAAGGTCCGTCTGATCGCCTTCGTCCTGCTTTACCACCGCACCACCGCGCCGATGGTCTTCGACGCCTATGCCGCCGCGGAAAACGGCGACGCCAGCGGCTTGGCTCTGATGTCGCTGTCGTACGATTTCATCGTGCCCAACATGATGGTCTGGGGCGAGTTCCTGGCTATCGGCTACAGCGCCGATTCCGAACCCGGCCGTGATTACCGCGCCGACCTCTCCGCTCCGGATTCGATCCTCGGATCGCCGATGGCCGAACTCATCTGGGGTTCGGCGGCGGACTACTGGCCGCCGATCGTCGCGGACGGGGAAACCCGCGCAATCCGCCCGACCGGCGTCGAAACCCTGCTCATCAGCGGCAGCATCGACTTCTCCACCCCGGCCCGCTTCGCCGAGCGGGAGCTGCTGCCCGCGCTGGAAAACGGCCGGCATGTGATCATCGCCGAACAGGGACACACGGAGGATTTCTGGAGTTACCAGTCCGCCGCAGCGGAACGACTCCTGACAAGCTTCTACGACACCGGAACAGCCGATGATTCCCTGTACGAATACCTGCCGATGGATTTTCATCCACCGGTCAGCTTCCCGCAGTTGGCGAAAATCGCCTGCGGCGCCGTCTTGCTGCTGCTGCTCGGATTGGGGTTGGCGGCGTGGGGGATCGTCCGAGCATTTCGCCGCCGTTGGAGACCTACGGAACGGGGAGGATGACGGTGAAACGGGTACCGTGTCCGATTTCGCTGTCGGCCAGGATCTGACCATTGTGCTGTTTGATGATCTGATGGCAGACCGACAGGCCGAGTCCGGTGCCCTGGCCGGGCAGTTTGGTGGTGAAGAACGGCTCGAAGATCCGCGGCAGGTTTTCCGCGGAAATCCCCTTGCCGGTATCTTCGAAAACCACCAACACCTCGCGTTCGCGGCGGCGCGTGGAAATCCGGATTTCCCCCGGCAGCCCCTCCAGCGCATCGAAGGCGTTCAGAATCAGGTTCAGCCACACGCCCTGCAGGTGGTCGCCGCTGGCCATAACGCGCGGAAGATCCGGATCCGGATCGAAGGCCACGGCGATTGATCGCGACATCACCTCATGTTGCACCAGTTCCAGCGTCTTACGGACGGTCTCATTGATGTCGGTGCGGTCGAACCGGTACTGCTCCTTGCGGGCGAAATCCAGAAGGTTGCGCACCACCTGGGCGGCGCGGCTGCCTGCCGTCAGGATCAGATCGACCGACTCCTGCCATTCGCTGTCAGGCGGGATCGAACGCTGCATCAATTGGGCGTTGGCGATGACCGCGGTGAGCGGGTTGTTGATTTCGTGCGCCACCCCCGCGGCCAGTTGGCCCACCGCAGCCAGTTTTTCGGATTGGGCCAGATTCGCCTCGAGGTGCCGCCGCTCGGTCACATCCTCTTCGAACAGGATCACCTGATCCACCTGCCCGATCGCGTCGAGAATCGGATAGGTGCCGATCTCCCATTCATTCGTCCCGGCGTCGGTGTCCGTCCGCCGCACCGCGCGCGTGGTGCTGTGTCCGGTTTGGAACGTTTCCGCCACCAGACACTCCGGGCAGGGGCTGATCCGGCCGAACAGCGCTTCGTAGCAGCACCGTCCCACCAGCAGCCGCGGACGGGATTGGGCACGCTGGGCCCGGCTGCGGTTGATCGCCCGCAAGGCATAGGCTCGGTCCACGATGTATAACGAGGCGGGGATGTTGTCGAACAGCGCCCGCAGCGTATTGCGGGAATTCAGCAGCTCCTCGCGGTTGACCTTCAGATCCAGGTTGACTACCTTCATCTGCTGAATCAGGCGCTTGTTGTACATCGCATCGGCCATCGATGTGGCCAGCAGACAGATCAGCTCCTGGTCGTACGGGGTGAAGGACCCGCCGTGCTTGTTGAACATGTCGAGCAGGCCGATCGGCATATCGCCCGAACGAAGCGGAGCGCACAAGTAGGACCGCGGCCTTCTTCCGAGAACTTTATCCGCCTCCGTCACGACCGATGGCGGATCCACCGCCGGATCCGCCGGATCGCTCCAGCGGACGGGCCGGGGATCCTGCAGGCACTCCGACACCGGGCTGCCTTCCAGCCGCAGGGTCTCCTTGCGGAGCCAATCCTGGGAGTCGCCGAGGATTTTCCGCTCGAAGACCTCCCCCTCTTTGCCGACAAGGACCAGACAGGCGAACTCGCAATCCATGATTTGGCGGACTCCGGCGACCATCGCTTTCTGAATGTCATCCAATTCAAGGTCGGAGGAGAGGATGGAGGCGATCATGTGCAGCGAGGCCAGCTCTTTATCGGCCGCATGCAGCGATTCCGTTGAGCGGGATATCCGCAAGGTTCTTCCCGCCACACGCGCCAGTTCCAGCAGCCGGTCGTATGCGGCGGGGGAAAAGGGATCCCCGGCGACGAGCAGCACACCTTGCCGGGAAGAGCGGGCGATGAGCGGGATGGCCGCAGCCAACTCCAGTTTGGGATCGGGGGGATCTTCTTCACCGGTTTGCTGTACGCGCCGGACGACGTTCCGCAGGGGATGGGCCGGATCATCCCGGATGCGGTCCCAGGCCGCGGGAATGTTCCGCACGGCAATATGCACCGGTTGCTTTTCTTCGCTCCCTTGAACGATGATGGCGCCGCCCGGGCGGCGGACGGCCTGCAAGACGAAATCCAGGGCTTCCAGCGCCGCGGCGGGGAGTCCCTCCAATTCCGCTTTCACGGGCTTCCGCCGGCGAAGGACTTTCCGCCGTCTGGAATCGCCCGCGCCCGTCCGGCGCTCGACGGACGGGCCGGACCGGGTTTCCTTTTTTTTGGGACACATGAGTGAACGCCTATTCGGGTTCCGCGGTTACCGTATATCCGTATCCGGGAACCGTCCGGATGAATGTCGGCGTGCGCGGATCGAGCTCCACCAACTCACGCAAGTTCTTCACATGCACACGGACCAAATCCGGGGATCCGGTATCGGTCGGGTAATCCCAGACTTCATTCAGTAACCGCATGGGGGAGTAGATTTGGCCGGGGTGACTCATTAAATGGTAGAGCAGGTCGTACTGTACCGGTGTCAGGCGGACTTTACCACGGTGAGGGGTCTGCAGTTCGAACGTCGACGTGTCCAACGAATATTCTCCGACCTGCATGGCGCTTTCCGGCTGTGGAGAGGCCGCCGTCTGCCGCCGGGTTCGCCGCAGGATGGCGCGGACCCGCAGAATCAGTTCGTCGATGTTGAAGGGTTTGCAGAGGTAATCGTCCGCGCCGGCATTGAACCCGGTGATCTTATCTTCATCCTTGACCTTCGCGGTGAGAAAGAGAACCGGGATGGGCATCAGCACCGGATCGGCGCGGATTTCACGGCAGACCGCAAAGCCGTCCATGCCCGGCATGATGACATCCAAGATGATCAGGTCCGGCCGGTGTCGGCGGGCGGCCTTCAGCCCCTCCACTCCGCTGGAAGCCAAGTCCACCCGGAATTCCTCGCCCCGAAGGCTGCGTTCGATCGTCCGGGCGACAATGTCATCGTCCTCAATGACCAGTATGTTCGCCAGATCCATTGCCGACCTCCGTGGGAAGCACCACTTCGACGATTGTACCAAAATCCGGCGAACTGGTTGCACGTATCTGTCCGCTGTGTTGCCGGACGATCTCTCGACAAATGCTGTACTCCATCCCGTTCCCGCGCCCCGCCACGGCGCCTGCGAAATGCGGTTCGAACAGCGATTCCAGTTCGTGCGCGGGAATCGCACGGCCGTCATCCCCCACCTCCACCCTCACCGCGTTCGATCCGCCGGAACTGGAGCGGACGAAAATCCTATGCGGCTTCCCGTCAGATACGGCGTCGCGCGCCAGGAGCAACAGGTTGACCCACAGGTCTTCCAGACGCACGGGATAACCCTTCACATCCGGCAGATCCTCCGCGAACTCCGTCTCTAAACCTCCTCCGCCGGCTTGAATCGGCGCGCCGACCATGCGCACCGCCTTGCGGATGGTCTCGTTCACCGAAAGGACCTGCATTTCTTCGGGACTGGCCCGCGAAAATTCCAGCAGATCCTGGACGGCCTGTTGGGCCTTCCAACCGGCCTGCTCGATGATCGCCGCGCTCTCCCGCCCCGGCGATCCCGCCTTCTGCGTTCGGCCGAGGATCTGGCTTTCCGCGATGATGGCGGTTAGCGGGTTGTTGATCTGGTGGGCGACTCCCGACGCCAGTTCGCCAAGCGCCGCCAGGCGCGCCGATTCCACCAGGCTCGCCTGCGCAGCCTGAATCTGCTCTTCGGCCTGTTTCCGCATGGTGATGTCCCGGGTAACGTCGATGAATCCCAGGGATAATCCGCCGGTGAATTCATCATGCAATTCCGTAATCCGCGATCCGATCCACACCGTCTCCCCCCGGTTGGTGCGCGCCCGGCGTTCCACCTCTGCCGGAGCGCTGGCGCCCGCCGACACCGGCACCGGGGGCGGATCGAACAGCCCGGCGTAGATGTCGTTCACCGGTTTCCCGATCATTTGTGCGGCAGGCCAACCGTACAACTGCTCCGCCGCCGGATTCCAGTAAGTAATGCGGCCGTCCGTGTCCCAGACCACCACCGCATCCCGGACGTTGTCCAGAAGCAGGGCTTGGTAGCGGATCTTTTCCAGCGACCGGATCCGTTCGATGTGATAGGCGTAATTGCGGACCGCCTTGCTGATGAGCACCGGCAGTTCGAACACCGTCTCCGGGCTCTTCACCAGGTAATCGGTGGCGCCCTGCTGGATCGCCTGGGCGGCCACCCGTTCATCGCCCCGTCCGGTGACGATGATCACCGGGATTTGCCGTTCTTCTTCCGCCATCCGGCGCAGCGCGTCGAGCCCCGTCCCGTCCGGAAAGCTGTAGTCGAGCAACAACGCGTCAAACCGCTGCTGATCGAGCAGCGCCCACATTTCCTTTAGGTTGGCCGCCCGTTCCAGGGAATAATTCTCGGCGAATCCCAAAACATCCTTCACCAGCGAGGAATAGTTGATATCATCGTCAACCAATAGAACGCGGCATTTCGCCTTCCGGACGTCCAGTCCGTTGTTCGCGTCGCCGCAGTCCGGTGCCCGATCCGCGGCATCCGGATCTACAGCCGGACGACTCACAGTAGTATTCATGCCATCACCTGTTTTCCATTTTCCTCCGACGTAGACGACGATGGACATCGGCAGCGACCAAAA
>JBJYXS010000365.1:0-4137 GCA_046260075.1 Anaerolineales bacterium
CGAATTGTCCGCGGCTGACTTGTGCGGAAAGGGTGGGGAAGGCCGCCGTCCCCGCGGCTTGCGCCACGGCGATCTCCGGCATCAGCATCAGTTGAAACGCCAGCGTGATGGCGGCCAGGCTTCCCTCCGGTTGCCCGGAAGCCAGGAAGGTATTCACTAAAAAATTTAATTGGACCGCCGATTGACCGAGCACCCGCGGGGCCATCAATCGGAACACATTGCGGACGGCCGGATTACCGGTGTCGAGGGAAAGGCGGTAGGCGGGATGCAGGGTCCGAAGCGATGGCAGTTGTACGGCGAAATGCAGCACGGCTCCGAGGACAACGCCCCACGCCAGGCCGAAGATCCCCCATGCCGGGGCCAGCAGCAGCACGCCCACGATCCAGCCCAGCGAATAAAACATCGGCGCCAGCGCCGAGAAGAAGAACCGGTGATGGGCGTTGAGGATCCCCATCGTCAAGCCGGAAATACCGAAGACGGCGGGGCAGAGCAGGAGGATCCGCAGCAATGCGGCGGTGGTGCGGATTTGTTCGGGGTCGGTGTATCCGGGCGCGAGGACATGCCGCACCAGCCCGTCGGCCGCCAAGGCGCAAAGACCCGATCCCGCCGCAAGCAGGAGGAAGATCCAGCTGCCGACGGCCGAGACGAGTCGGTCGGCCGCCTTGCGTTGTTCGGCGACCAGAAACGCCGTATAGGTCGGGATGAACGCCGAGGCCAGGGCGCCGCCGGCCATCAGGTTGAAAAGGAATTCCGGCAGGCGGTTTGCGGTATAGAAGGCATCGTAATCCGCGCTGGTGCCGAAGGCGCGGGTGGCCAGGATATAGCGCAACAAGCCGACTGCGCTGGAAAGCACCAGGCCTACCATCACCACCAGCGCGGAGCGCGTGATCGACCGACGGACGGAGGGTTGGGAAACCATGGGCGCGATTATAGCAAGAAGCAGCGATTTACCGGATATTCCGGCTAAAACCCTAAAGGTCTTAAGACCTTTAAGGTCTTTCGCATCCGGTGATAGAATTCTGCGTATACACAAAATGTATCGGACATTAAGACGGGAAAGGTTCCCGGAAAGGCGGATAAACCGACATTGATGGAAAAACCCCCCGAGGCGACTCCGGAGATACACAGCCACAGTATCGAGCACCTGGCTGACCAGCTGAACACGCGAATCCAGGAGGGACTCACTCCGGACCAGGCGCAGGAGCGGCTGACCACCTGCGGCCCCAACGAATTGAAGGAAAGGCCGCGGCCGGGAATCCTCCAATTGCTGCTCGCGCAATTCAATAATTTCCTCATCATCCTCCTGCTTGCGGCGGCGGCGATTTCGCTGCTTTTGGGGGAGACGGTGGACGCCTTGGCCATTCTGGCCATTGTCATCCTGAACGCGGTGCTGGGTGTGGTGCAGGAATCGCGGGCGGAACGGGCTCTGGCGGCCCTGCGCAAGATGGCGGCGCCGAACGCGACGGTGATCCGCGGAGGGACGCAGCTCATCATCCCCGCCCGGGAGCTGGTGCCCGGAGATATCGTCCTGCTGGAAGCGGGGAATTACGTGCCCGGCGATATCCGGCTGGTGGAGAGCGTCAACCTGCGGATCGACGAATCCGCCCTGACCGGGGAATCCCACCCGGTGCACAAGGACGCCAAAGTGATCCTGGATAAGGACATTCCGGTCGGCGACCGGACCAATTCCGCCTTCATGAGCTCGTTGATCACCTACGGGCGCGGGAAAGGGCTGGTGGTGTCCACCGGCATGCACACCCAGATCGGAATGATCGCCCAGATGCTGCAAACCTACGAGGAAGAGCCCACGCCGCTGCAGCGCCGCCTCGACGAACTGGCGCGCACGCTGGGCATGGCGGCGCTGGCGATCTGCGGCGGCATCTTTTTATTGGGAATCCTGCGGGATACCGATCCGGCCGTCATCCTCACCGAAGGGATCCGCTCGTACCTGGCGGCGCATCAAATCCAGATCGTGGAGCTGTTCATGACCGCGGTCAGCCTGGCGATTGCCGCCGTGCCGGAGGGGTTGCCGGCGGTGGTGACCATCTGCCTGGCGCTGGGGATGCAGCGGATGGTCAACCGGCACGCACTGATCCGCAAACTGGCGGCGGTGGAGACTCTGGGCAGCGCCACGGTGATCTGTTCCGATAAAACCGGAACCCTGACCCAGAACGAAATGACCGTCACCCGCGGCTGGACGGGCGGGGGGGAATTCGCCGTCGAGGCCGCGGCATGTCTGACCGAGGGTTGCTTCCGCCGGGAGGGGGAAATTTTCCACCCGGAGGCGGGATCGGAGGCGAACCGGCTGCTGCAGATTGCGGCGCTTTGCAACGACGCCCGTTTGGAGGAAAGCGGAGAGGCGGAGGGCGAAAAAACCTGGCGGATGATCGGCGATCCGACGGAAGGGGCGTTGATGGTTGCGGCGGCCAAGGCCGGGATCCGCCGCGAGGATCTGGAGCGGACGATGCCCCGGGAAGGAGAAATCCCGTTCGATTCCGCGCGGAAACGGATGGCCACCCTTCATCCCGTGGCCAACGGCCCGTTGTCCGGCTCGGACGGCTGGATCCTATGCGTCAAGGGCGCTCCGGATGTGGTCTTGGAATTGTGCGACCGTATCCGCCGAAACGGGAAGGAAGAACCGCTGACCGCCCAGTGGCGGAACGCGGTGCTGGAAGCCAATCAGGGGATGGCCCAGCGGGCGTTGCGGGTGCTCGGGGTGGCGTACCGGTTCTTCCCGGCCAAGCCCGACGTGGCCGAAGCGGACGCCGTGGAAAAGGATCTGGTGTTCGTTGGGATGCTGGGGATGATCGATCCTCCGCGGTCTGAGGTGGCGGCGGCGATCCGGACGGCGCGGAAGGCGGGTTTGCGGACGGTGATGGTCACCGGCGATTACCCGGATACCGCCCAGGCGATCGGGGAGCAAATCGGTTTGCTGGAACGCGGCCGCCAGGTTCTTTCGGGCGCGGAATTGGACAAGTTATCGGATTCCGATCTGGAGGGCTTGGCGGACCGGGTGGGCGTGTATGCCCGTGTCTCCCCGCAGCATAAAGTGAAGATCGTCCAGGCGCTCCGCTCGCGCGGCAACGTGGTTGCGATGACCGGCGACGGGGTGAACGACGCACCGGCGCTGAAACGGGCCGATATCGGAATCGCCATGGGGATCACCGGCACGGACGTTTCCAAGGAAACCGCCGATATGGTGCTGACCGACGATAATTATGTCAGCATCGTCTCGGCCATCGAGGAAGGCCGGATCATTTATTCGAATATCCGCAAATTCGTTTACTACCTGATATCGTGCAATATCGGGGAGATCCTGATCGTGCTGGCGTCGATGCTGGTCGGGTGGCCGCTGCCGCTGCGGCCCATCCAGTTGTTGTGGCTGAACCTGGTGACCGACGGCGCGCCCGCCCTGGCTCTCGGATTGGAAAAAGGCGAACCGGATGTCATGCAGCGGCCGCCGCGCCCGGCCAAGGAACCCGTCATCAACCGTGAAATGCTGGCCGGGGTGGCGATCCAATCCGTGGTGATGACGGCCGCCGTCATGGCGGCATTCGCATACGGACTCTGGCGGTTCCCGGAAAGCCTGGCGGGTGCGCAGACCGTCGCCTTCTCGACGCTGGTCGTTTCCGAACTGGTGCGCGCGTTCACCGTCCGGTCGGAGCGGGTGTCCATTTTCAAGATCGGCGTGTTTTCCAACCGGTGGATGATTTGGGCGGCCGCCAGTTCTTTGCTGCTCCTGCTGGCGGTGATATACATTCCGGTTTTCGATCCGATTTTCAATACCGCGCCGCTGGATGGACTGGATTGGCTGGTCCTGCTGCCCTTTGCGATGGCTTCATCGATCGCCGCCGAACTGCACAAATGGATGCTGCGGCGAAGCACTCCCAGGGCGTAAGGCGCGCTTCGGCGGCGGGAATCACAAGAGCCGGGGACGCCGACCCCGGCTCTCGAAAAGGAGGAGAAGAAGAGAGTTTTGCCCTTCTGCTTTGTAGATTAACACACCTAGCTGAGAATTTCATGATTAACGTCCGACGGAAAACCTACGAATGCCCTACGCAGACCGCTTTTTCATCCGAATTAATCCCCGCTTAACAGGGCGCACCGCGACTTCACACCTTGCCGGCGCCGGAGGAT
>JBJYXS010000366.1:0-3387 GCA_046260075.1 Anaerolineales bacterium
CGTCATCGGGCAATTGGGCACGGCGGAGACGGAAATCCACCACACCGGATCGGTTCTGGTAGCCAGCGAATCGTGGTCGGCCCGGTCGGATACACCCATCCCGGCCGGATCGGATGTCCGCGTAACGGCCCGTGAAGGCTTGGTGCTGACGGTAGCGAAGGAAGCCTGATATGCCGGAAAGGCGGTCCGCCCCCTACGGAACCTGGGAAAGCCCATTCACTCCACAATCCATCGGCCATTTTACGCGGTTGGAGGATGTCCAGTGGAATTCCGACGGCCAAGCCTTGCTGTGGGTGGAAGGCCGGTCGGGGAAAGGGGTGTTGGTGATCCGTGAAGGGCGCGAGATCCCCCGCGATCTGACCGAACAGCGCAATGTCCGCGGCGGCGTGGGATACGGCGGAGGGCTGTTCGCGCCCGGGGCCGGATTTGCCGTGTTCGCCGACAAGGACGGACGACTCTACCGGGTGGAGTATTCCGGCGGCGCAGCGCGTCCCATCACGCCCGGCTTCGGATCGTCCGCCGCGCCGGCCCTCTCGCCGGACGGCAAATGGGTGTTGTATGTCCACACCTATGAGGGGGAGGATTTGCTTGCTCTGGTGGATTCGGAAGGACGCCGTTGGCCGCGGCGGCTGGTCGAGGGCGCCGATTTCTACATGCAGCCGGTGTGGAGCCCGGACGGCGACCGGATCGCCTGGGTGGATTGGAACCATCCCAACATGCCGTGGGACGGAACGGTGCTGCGCTGCGCTACCGTCGTCCCCGAGGAATCCGCGCTCGGCGCGGTGACCGTCGTGGCCGGCGCGCAGGATGTGCGCGTGTTTCAGCCCGCCTTTTCCCCCGACGGCACGCAACTGGCCTATATCGAGGAACGCGGCGAGTGGGATGCGCTCGTCGTGATGGATGTGGAGAGCGGGCAGAAGCGGACTCTCCTCTCGGATGCGGTGCTGGCCGTACCGGCCTGGTCACAGGGAATGCGGACGTTCGGTTGGGCCCCGGACGGCCGGAAGATTTTCTTTTTAAAGAAGGATCGGGGGTTCACCACGCTGTGCGGCGTCGATCTGGAATCTGCCCGTGTGTCAACCCTGCCCACGGATCCCTACACGGACATCTCGCAACTCTCGATATCGTCGGAGGGCGGATCCTTGGCCTACATAGCGTCCGCCGGTTCGGTGCCCAAGCGGATCATCGTCCAGCGGGATAAAAAACACGCGGTCCAGGCGCGTTCCTGTGCGGAACGGATCCCGGCCGAAGAACATCCGTCTCCGGAACCCGTTTCCTGGCGTGCGGACGATGGGATGGAAGTGCACGGCCTGTTTTTCCCGGCCTACAATCCGCGCTATGCCGCAAAGGGACCGCCGCCTGCGATCCTGCTGATCCACGGCGGTCCGACGGGCCAATTTCCGGCGTATTATTCGCCTGATACGCTCTTCTTTACCAGCCGCGGATTCGCCTGTCTGGCCGTCAATTACCGGGGCAGCAGCGGTTTCGGCCGGACGTACCGGAATGCGTTGCGCGGCCGATGGGGGGAATTGGACGTGGAGGATTCGATCGGCGGCGCACAGGCGATCTGCGAGCGCGGCTGGGCGGATCCGGCCCGGCTGGTGATCAAGGGCGGCAGCGCGGGCGGATATACCGTACTGAACGCCCTGGTCCGCCATCCCGGTTTCTTCCGGGCGGGCATCTGCCTCTACGGCGTCGCCAACCTGTTCACCCTCGCGGCGGAAACGCACAAGTTCGAGCAGCGATATCTGGATTCGATGGTGGGGGAACTGCCTGCGGAGCGGGAGAAGTACCGCGCTTTTTCGCCGGTATTTCATGCAGAGGAGATCCGCGATCCGTTGGCGATTTTCCAGGGAGAGGAAGACACCGTCGTCCCCCCGAACCAGGCCGAGGAGATCGTGGGTGCGCTGCGGCAGAACGGCGTGCCGCACACCTACCGGCTGTTCCCCGGCGAGGGCCACGGTTGGCGGAAAAACGAGACGATCGTCTCGTATTATACTGAGGTCGAACGTTTCCTCAGGCAGTACGTTCTCTTTGCGTGATCATCATCCACAGCTTACAGGAGGAGGTTTCCATGGAACTCATCGTCGGAGGATTGTGTGTAGGGGGTGTGCTGATTGTAGCTTTAGGGCTCCTGATCATGAATGTTTTCCGGGTCGTGCGCGAGTATGAACGCCTGGTGGTATTCCGTCTCGGCCGCTGCATCGGCGCGAAAGGCCCGGGCCTGGTCGTCCTGATCCCGTTCGTCGATGAACCGCGCAAGGTGGATCTGCGGGAGCAGGTGCGGGAGATCGGGCATCAGGTCTGCATCACCAACGACAATGCCCCGATCAACATCGATTTCCTTTGGTACTTCAAGGTCTTGGACGCCACCAGCAGCGTGATCCAGGTGGGTTCATTCGAACAGGCCGCCCAGGGCATGGCCACCACCACGCTGCGGTCGGTCATCGGCGGCATCCCGCTCGACGATGTGCTGTCGAAGCGGGAACACATCAACCAGGTCCTGCGGACCCGGCTGGACGAGGTGACCGAGCGCTGGGGCGTCAAGGTGACCAACGTCGAAATCCGCGAGATCATCGCGCCGCGCGAAGTCCAGGATGCGATGAACCGCCAGATGGCCGCCGAACGCGTGCGCCGCGCCACCGTGACTGAATCGGAAGGCACCCGCGACGCCGCGATCAACGTGGCCGAAGGCCAGAAGAAAAAGGCGATCCTGGAAGCGGAGGGAGACCGGCAGTCGAACATCCTCCGCGCCGAGGGGTTCGCGCAAGCGCTGCAGACCATCTTCAAGGCCGCTCAGGGGATAGACCAGAAGACCATGACCCTGCAGTACTTCGACGCCCTGAAGGCGTTGGGCGCCAGCCCGTCGACCAAGTACATCTTCCCGCTGGAGTTCACCTCCATGATCGAGGGCGTTCTCGCCAAGAAGTAATCCGCCCTCCCGTCCCGTGTTCGGTAATGCCCGGGAACGGCCGATGCGAGAATGGCCGTTCCCGGTTTGCCGGAAGATGAAACGTGGCGCAATTCATCGGAAGGACCATGGAAGGACTGAGCATCGATACGGCTTCCCTGCGCGATGTGCGGCAGATCATGCAGCTGGAACGCGCCTGCTTCGGCAAGGACGCATGGCCGATCCTGGATATCATGGGCGCGCTGGTGTGGCCGGGCGGTGTACGGTTAAAAGCCGCACTTCGGAAACGGATCGTCGGCCTGGTGATCGCCGAACCCGCCGGAAGCGGCGGCGTATCGATGATCACCACGATCGGCGTGGATCCCGCGTTTCGCCGGCGGGGCATCGCCTCGGCTTTGCTCTACCGGTGCGAGGAGCTGCTGCCGGGCGGCAGGATCCGCCTGACCGTCCGGGCGGACAATTCCGCCGCCATCCGG
>JBJYXS010000367.1:0-4487 GCA_046260075.1 Anaerolineales bacterium
AATGGAGCCGATCAAGATGTCCCGATTTCTTACATGTCCCAATTCATGGGCCAGAGTTGCCACATCGTAGGCGCGGCCATGGTAGTTGGTGAGCACCCAGGGAGTGAGCGTGGGTACCGCGCTGAGGCAGAATGCCCCGTCGCGTTTCCCCGGACGGATTTCGGCGTCGAGGCATTTGTCGGCCAGCACCCGGCCGGCCAGATCGGCCATTTTCGGATCGAACGCCGACAGACTCCCGCGCACCATGTCCCATGCCCGATCGAAGGGATACCGCTTCTCCGACACGGCGATGGGGGCATAGATGTCGTAGCGGCGAAGTTTCGGCACGCCCAGAACGCGTGCTTTGTGAGCAAAGTATTCCTGGAACAAATGGGCGTTCGACCGGCACACATCGAGCAGCAGCCGGACGACCTTATCGGGGAGGTCGTTGGACAGGTTGCGCACCGAGATCGGCGATTTGTATTTTCGCAATCCGATGTTTTCGTTACGCCAGTCCCTCACCAGCGCGCCGTACATCTGCCCGAGGATCGGACCTTCGCGGGAATAGACGTCGTAGAAGGAACGGTAGGCCGCCTCCCGCCGATCGGGGGAGGGCGAGCGGAAGTAGACCGTGATTTGGCTGCTGGTGAGTTGTTCGGTTTTCCCGTCGATCTCCAGGGGGAACTTCAGCCGGTTGGTCAGCGATTGGTACAGGGTCGCCAGCGCCTGGCCGCCCGTGGCGTCCTTTAAATTCACCACCTTCTCCTCCGCTTCGGAGAGGGTGTAGGGCGAAAGCCGCCGCAATTGCTCGAGGAAATACCGGTACGGCCCCGCGGCTTTCAGCAGCCGCCGGGCGGAACCCTTGGGCAGGGCTTTCCACCAGATGCTGAAAAACAGCAGGCGGTTTTCCAATACGGCCATCCGCTGTTCGGTGTTGGCCAGAAAGGTCTGCGCGGCGGTATCCTGGGTGTTTTCGCAGAAATGCAGCTCGGCATAGGCCATCAGCCGCCGGGCTTGCGAGCGGATTTCCTCCAGTTCCCGGATCAGATCCAGCAAGGTCTTGGCCGCGATGGTGGCTTTCAGCAGCCGGCGCTTGCGTTCCACCCGAGCCACCAAGCGGTCGAGTTCGGCGAAGGCTTTATTCACCTCCGGTCCATCGGGGGAGGGGAACAGCGAGTCCAATGACCAGCGGGGAGGATTGTCATACGGCATAGTCACCTCGAATGTGCAGGGTAGGATGATCCGGCACCGCCCCATCCGGAGCGGGCGGATCCGGAAGATGGTTTCAAAAAGCCGTTCCGGAACGGGCAGGCCCGCATCCCGGATTCCTCCGGACGGATACGGAACCCTATCCGGCGGATTGTTGCTGTTCGCGCAGTTCCTCGCGCAGGCGATCGATGGGCACCCGCTTGCCGGAACGGCGGTCCAGGGCAAGCCAATGTTCCCACCCGTTGCAAGGGCCGCCGCGCAACAGCCGCGCGATCTGGTGGATCGACCCGCGTTTGCCTTTCCAGGAGAGCGAGCCGTCTGCGCAGATCCGCGCCTTCGGCCCGGTTTGTGCGTCGAACGCCAGCGTATCGCCGGCGGCGAGCCATCCCGCTTCCAGCAGGCGTCCAAAGGGGATTCGTTTGCGCCGCCGGGGATCGGGAGTCGAAAGCATGTCCGGTTCGGAAGGAGGTTCCGGCACGCCGTCTATCCGCCGCCGGGCGGCTTGCACATAGGCGCGGTCTTTTTCGATGCCGATCCACCGCCGCCCGAGCCGTTTGGCCACCGCCCCGGTCGTCCCCGATCCGAAGAAAGGATCCAACACCAAGTCCCCGGGATCGGAGCTGGAAAGAATCACGCGGTAGAGGAGCGCCTCCGGTTTTTGCGTGGAGTGCACCTTTTCGCCTTCCGAGCGGAGCCTTTCCTTCCCGGAACAGACCGGCAACGTCCAATCGGAACGCATCTGCAATTCCTCATTCAACGATTTCATCGCATGGTGGTGGAAAGTGTACCGTGCGGAGCGGCTGCGGGCCGCCCACAGCAAGGTCTCGTGGGCATTGGTGAACCGAACGCCGCGGAAATTCGGCATCGGGTTGGATTTGATCCACACGATTTCATTGAGGATCCAATACCCGAGGGTTTGCAGAATCGCTCCCACGCGGTGGATGTTGTGATATGTACCGATCACCCAAAGCGTGCCGGTCGGTTGTAATACCCGCCGGCAGGCGGACAGCCACTCATGGGTGAAACGGTCGTATTCCTCGAACGAATCAAATCGGTCCCACGAGTCGTCCACGGCATCCACCCGCGAACTGTCGGGGCGGAACAGGTCCTGCCGGAGTTGAAGGTTGTACGGCGGATCGGCGAAAATCAGGTCGGCGCTTTCCGCGGGGAGTTGCGGGAGGATTTCCCGGCAATCGCCTTGTAGGATCCTGTTCGACGTTATTTTCATGAAGTTCCTTGGCATATTCTACCCGAATTACCCTGAAAAACGGGCAACAAACGGTCCTTGGTCTACCGGCGGGCGGAAGCGTGGGGTAAAATAATGGCCCGCGGAAGGTGGTTTTTCCTTATGTGCGGCGTGCCGGAAAAGCCGAATCCGCCCGGAATGCCTGAAAAACAGCTTGTCGATCATCGACCATCGACCATCGACGATCGACCATGGGCCGTCGTGGATGCTTTCCGTAATACGGCGGTTCGGTTGTCTGTGGCCAGTGGTTAGCTGACGAATTGGAAAATGCACAATAGACAGGAAGGGTAGATACCTTGGCTAAAAAAACCGCGATTCCCACTCACGACACCCTTTGTATTAATACGCTGCGCTTCCTCGCCGCCGATATGGTCCAGGCGGCAAAGTCCGGACATCCGGGATTGCCGATGGGCGCCGCAGCGATGGCCTATACGCTGTGGACCCGGGTCATGCGGCACAATCCCGCCAATCCGCATTGGTTCAACCGCGACCGGTTCGTTCTCTCGGCCGGGCATGGTTCAGCCCTGCTCTACGGGCTGCTTCACCTGGCAGGGTACGACCTGTCGCTGGAGGAGATCCAGCGCTTCCGGCAGTGGGATAGCCGGACCCCGGGCCATCCGGAAACGGAAATCACGCCCGGCGTGGAAGCCACGACCGGCCCATTGGGGCAGGGGATATCGAACGCGGTGGGGATGGCGGTCGCCGAGGCGCATCTGGCGGCGCGCTTCAACCGACCCGGCCTGCCGGTCATCGACCACTACACTTACGTCATCGCCAGCGACGGCGATCTGATGGAAGGGGTGGCCGCCGAAGCCTGTTCGCTGGCCGGGCACCTTGGATTGGGCAAATTAATCGTGCTATACGACGATAACCGGATCTCGCTGGCCGGTTCGACGGCGCTGTGCTTCACCGAGAAAGTCGGCGCCCGGTTCCGCGCCTACGGTTGGAACGTGCTTTCGGTGAAGGACGGAAACGATCCGGGGGCGGTGGCCGAGGCGATCGCCGCGGCGCGCGGTCAGGATGCGAAACCGACCCTGATCAGCGTACGGACCCATATCGGATACGGCTCGCCGAACAAGCAGGATACCAGCAAAGTCCACGGATCGCCGCTGGGCCCCGATGAATTACAGGCCGCCAAGGAAAAACTGGGCTGGCCGGTCGAGCCGATGTTCCATATCCCGGCCGAGGCGCTGGACACATACCGCAGAAGCGGGACGGAAGGCGCCCGGCTGGAAAGTCAATGGGACTCCCTGCTGGAAAAATACGAACAACAATTCGCGGCGGAAGGGGCGGAACTGCGGCGCCGGATCGCCGGAGAGCTGCCCGCCGGTTGGGAAAAGGCCGTTCCCTCCTTCTCGCCGTCCGACGGGAACATCGCCACCCGCAAGGCCTCGGAAAAAGTGCTGCAAGAGCTGGCTGACCCGATCCCCGACCTGTTCGGCGGCTCCGCCGACCTCAATCCATCCACCTTTACCTGGATGAAGAAGCAGGGGAATTTCGAAAAGCCCCCGGCTCCCAAAAAGAAGGTCGAAGGCGCATTGGAGGGCGGATGGGGCTACGAGGGCCGTAACCTGCACTTCGGTGTGCGCGAACACGGGATGGGAGCGATCTGCAACGGTCTGGCCCTGCACGGCGGTTTCCTGCCCTTCGGTTCGACCTTCATGGTGTTCTACGATTACATGCGGCCGGCGGTGCGGATCAGCGCGATCTCCAAATTGCAGGTTTTGTGGATTTTCAGCCACGACAGCGTGTGGCTGGGCGAGGACGGCCCGACCCATCAGCCGATCGAACACCTGGCGGCGATGCGGGCGACGCCGAACCTGGTGGTGATCCGTCCGGCGGACGCCGTCGAAACCGCAGATGCCTGGAAGGTCGCCCTGGCCCGCACGGACGGGCCGACGGTATTGGCGCTCACCCGGCAGAAGCTGCCGGTCCTCGAAGAGACGGGTCGGACCGCGGGTACCTCCCGGGGAGCCTACGTGCTCCGCGAGGCAAAGGGCGGGAATCCCGCCGTCATCTTGATGGCCTCCGGATCGGAGGTGCATCCCGTCCT
>JBJYXS010000368.1:0-2793 GCA_046260075.1 Anaerolineales bacterium
CGGGATCATTCTACTGCATTATTCGGATTGGAATGGCCATCCGGTATTATTCCCTCTCCCCCTTCCTATATTACGGGACATGCGTAAAAATCCTCCCTCCGGTTGGGAGGGAGGATGGGATGGGGCGATCTGCGTAAGGAATTGCGTATCAGCGATCGAGGACCGCCGCCATTTCCCACAGCAGGATGGTACCGTCGTTGGATGCCGAAGCCAGGATTTTTCCATCCGGGGAGAAATCCACGCCGATCACCAATCCATTGTGCCCGGCCAGATCCGCATATTCATTTTTCGCCGACAGATCCGAGAGACAGACGATAAAGTATTGATCGCCCGGCGAACCCGAAGCAAGGATCGTCCCGTCCGGCGAGAAGGCAATAGCGGTTCCGCCACCGGGGCTTCCGCTGTGTGCGTATCCGGGAAGATCATAAACTGTGATCATGGAAAAGAAGGAAACCACGGCAAAGTACCGTCCGTCGGGCGAGTAGCGTAATGTGTAGATACCGAAAAACTCGTCCTCCAGAGTCCCTTGTACCTCACCGGTGGCGGGATCGCGGAATATCACCTGGGAGGGGGAAGAACCCGCGGTGTGAGCCAGCGTCAGGCCGTCCGGGGAGAAGGCGATTTCCGCCACGTACGCTTCCACGCCGGAGATCTTCCATCGTTTCCCGCCGGTCGCCGCATCCCACAGGATGAGCGATTGGTCTGCGCCGCCCGAAGCCAGCGTTTTCCCGTCCGGGGAGAAGGCGATCGCGTAAATCGAATCGGTATGCCCGTACAGGACCTTCTTCTGACTCCAGGAGGTGGTATCCCAGAGAATGATGGTATTACCCGCACCGGTTGTGGCAAGTATTGTCCCGTCCGGGGAAAAAGCGGCCGGGCCGGGGTCGAACGTCCGGACGACTTCCTGGGCGGCGATGTCCCACAGGCTGGAATCGGCGCACTCATCCGAAGCCAACAGACTCTTACCATCGGGTGAAAAGGCAACGCTCGAAAGCTGGGCATGCCCGGCCAGGGAATAGGCCTGGGCAACCGCGGCGCCGGACGTCCGGTATCGGACGGCGCTGCGGTCGAAGGACACCGAGATCAATCCTTCGCCGTCCTCCGAGAACGAAAGCGCGAGGATTCCCGAAGACTGGAAGCTACGGGTCCGGATTTTCGATCCCGTGGCGATGTTCCACTCGTGGACCCGGCCGTCGGCGGTTCCCGCGGCCAGGATCTTCCCGTCGGGAGAGAACGCCAGGCGGCTGCTGTTCCCTCGCTGACAATAGGCTCCCGGATTTTTCTTCGCGGCGGCGCCGGTGGAGAGGGTGCGGACTTTTTCCCATTCGACGGCATCCCAGAGAATGATCGATCCCTGGCGGTCGAGGGACGCCAGAGTCGTCCCGTCCGGCGAAAACGCCACGCTTTGCACGCCGGCGGCATGACCGGCAAGGGTTTGATATCCCTCGCCCGGCGAGGAAGGCAGAAGGAGAATTTCCCCATCCATGTCCCCTGAAGAGGTCCGAAATTCCAATCCCACCGCCAGGAGCGAACCATCGCGTGCGAAGGCCACACTCTCAACCCGATTGACCTCTCTTTCCTCATAAGGAAACATATACAGGAAGCTGACAACGGACACCTCTCCGGTTCCGCGGTTGATGAACGCCACGCCAAGATCGGTCATACCGGCCTCGGCCTGGAAGACCTCAAACCCGGCAGCCAGCCGATCACCTTCGGGAGAAAAGACAAGGCTGGTCACCTCGGTTCCCGGTTCGCCGATGGGGAAGATATCGAGTGTATCCCCGGAAGCCGCGTCCAAGAGCATCACCACGGTCTCGGCGGGTTCGTCGCCGGATGCCCATAACATGCCGTTATAGGAGCCGCACGCCAGCGTCTTTCCATCGGGGGAAAAGGCCACTGCCGTCATGCGGATGGTGGTGGGAAGAAACCATAATTCCAACAGTGCACCGTCATCCGTCAAATGGTACATGTACACGCCGATGTGCGTAGCAACGGCGAGCCTTTCGCCGGAGGGGGAAACCGCCGCATCGTTCAAAGCGCCCTTGCCCAGCCGCGCTACGGCGAATTGCGGCAGCACCGGGGACAGATACGGAACGAAGGGTGAGGGTGTTGCGGTCGCGGACGGGGTGGCGGACGGAGGAAGGGTCCGGGTGGGGGTCAGAGTATCCGTCGGCGTGGGTGTGTCCGGCGTCCGCGCGGCATCCATTGAAGCGGCGGAAGAAGAAGTCGCTGCGGAATCCGGCGGGGAGGCGGCGAGACAGGATGCCGCGAACAGCGCGGCGGCAAGGAAGACTACAAATCGCAAAATATGGGATTTCCGGAAAGCGTTCATGAGTAAAACCTCCAAAAGGCGTACTGATGGAACCGGCTTGCGCTTTTTACCAGGCGTCGTCATCGGTATATGCGGGTATTGTATGTATTCACGGCGGGTGCTTGGTTACGGATGTGTGTCAGTTTTGTAACAAGACCCCGGCGGGAAGGATATTGTGTCTATGGTTGCCGGGAATCGTCGGCGGAATCCGCATCATCCAGGGTGGCCAGGTTGTGTTTCAAGGCATACAAGGCGGCCTGGGTGCGGTGAGCCAGATGCAGTTTGCTGAGGATGTTGCTGACGTGGCTTTTCACCGTTCCTTCAGCCAACGTCAGCGCATCGGCGATTTTTTTATTGCTCATCCCCCGGGCGATAAATCGCAAAACCTCCAATTCGCGTTCGCTGAGGTCGGCCGGTAAATCTTCGACCCGCCCGCCCGCGCCCTTGACCAACTTCGCCGCAACGGAAGGATGCAGAGTGGC
>JBJYXS010000368.1:2893-7122 GCA_046260075.1 Anaerolineales bacterium
CAGGTTGACCGCGGCGGCCGCCGCCAGGCGGATGCCGAACAGATTCTGCTTGATACCGTCATGCAGATCTCGGGCCAGGCGCCGGCGCTCCTCAACGGCCGCCAGATCACGCAGCCGGACGGCGTCGGCCTGCAATTGCTCCGCCATGCGGTTGAACCGGCGCGAAAGCCGGCCGATCTCGTCGCCGGAATCGTCCGCCACCCGCCGGGTCAGATCGCCTTCGGCCAGCGCCCGGCTGGCGTCGGAGAGCCGCTTCAGGCGGCGGGTGAATCCCGACGCGGTCGCAAAGGCGAAGATCAATCCCAGCGGGATCATGCACGGCAGCAACAGGAGGGTCGTCGCGGCCAACGGTCCGAATAAATCCGCCGGAGAGAGGATCGCGAGAGCCGGACGGGGACGATGGATGTACAGGACTCCGATCCGGTCCCCGTCGCTTCCGGTGATGGGTGCGGCCGCGGCGAACACGTTGATATCCTTCGAAAGCCGGCCTGCGGCAATGCCCTCCGACAGTGCGTCTTCCACCAGAACTTCCGCTTGAGGAAATCCCATCATACGGAAAGTGCTTCCCGACGGATGCCTTTCCGGAAGGTTGCTGACGGCGACAATTCCCTGTGCGTCCACGACCACCCGGGTCTCATCCATCCATTGAACGGAATCCGAATCTTGGGCGATCCAGGCTTTAAGGATCAGACCCACCGGTTGGTACAGTACCTGCGCCAGCCGTTCCTCGGAACCGTCTTCCAGCGGATCGGCGGCGAGCGATGCCAGCTGGCGGCAATCAGCGAGGGTCGATTGCGTCACCCACCAATCTCCGACGGGTTCTCCAAAAAACCCCAGCAGCAGGAGCATGACCGATTCCAACGCCAGGATGGTAAGCAGGGTAACGCCGACGTAGGAGAAGGCCAGCTTCCAACGCAGGGAGGTGAACCGCCCCAATAGAGTCGATAGGATTTTCATATTCATGTGATTCCCCCCGATGATACTTGCATCGGGGGGAAAGACAAGGCGCATCCCGCCGGCGGACCCCGGCCGATCAACCTACGATCAGGCGCATCCCCGTGAAGTCGAACGTCACCGCGTACGGGCGGAAGAAGGCGTGCGAAACCAAACCGCCGATGTGGAAACCCAGCGAACCCCGGAGGATATTCGTGGAATTTTCGATCGCGGACCCCGGAAGGTCGGTGGCGACGATTTGGTTCGGACCTTCGCCGAGCGCCAGGCGATCGACGAGGATGTCGGCGAACAACGCGCGGCCTCCGCCGCCGATTTCCTGGCGGCCCTGGCTCCAATCCACTGCAATCCCCGCCTTCTGCAAGACGTCCTCCGACGCGGTGAATCCCTTGCCCGCCAGGCCGGTGTCGATGAACATCAACGACGGTGAGAGGCCGTTGACGCTGCCCCGGGCGACGATGACGTGCAGGTCGATCAGCCAAAAGGGGATGATCTTGGCCTCGGAATCGGCCAGCCCGTGTTCCAGAGCCCCCAGGCTTTGCGGGGTGATCCGTTCCAGGATCAGCGCCTCGCCGGCGTAGTCGATCGTTGAGAGGAAATGCATCAGGAACCGGGTGCCGATGATCCCGTGAATCTGCGTACCGCCGAATACTTCCGCCATCGGCGCCAGGTCCAACGTGTGGACGGGAAGGTTGTAGACGGCGACCCCGCCCAACCGCAGCGACTCGATGCGGCCGAGCCCCGTATCCGCTTCCTTACCGCCGGCGTATGTGCCCACCAGCGAACCGGCGATCTCCGCGTCGATCTCCTCGGCCCACTGGCGGTCGAGGATCACCTCCGCGCCGCCGGTGTCGATTAAAAAATTCTTGGCTTCGCTTCCGTTGCAGGAAGCTTCTATCAGCGGCAGCGGATCGGTGCGGATGAATTCCACCCGGACCTCCTTCGGACCCTCGATCCGGTACGGCGTTTCATCGCCGAACAGATCCAACTGTCTTTGGAATCCCTGCAGGTCCTTCAGCGGTCCCAGGGCCAGCGGGCCGGCCGCCTCGCGGAACAGCGCCGCCGCGTCGGCGAGCCGGTCCTCCCGATAGTAGGCCATCCCCAGCCGATATTTGATTTCCGAAGTAAAAGGCCAGCGGTCGGTGTACCAGGGGACCGCCTGGAGGGCTTCCTGAAAGTAATGCTCGGCTTCCCGGACGCGGTTTCCGTACAACGCCAGGTTTCCCAGTTGGCGGAGGATCGCCGGATTCCCCGGCGCCAGGCGGTTCGCCTCCGCGTAGGCTGCTTCCGCTTCCGAGAAATCGCCTTGCTGGAATGCGGCGTCGGCCGCATCGAGTTGGGCTTTCGCAGAAGGGTCCATATCTTCACCTCCGAGGAAGAGAAAGGCGGCGGCCGCCAGGCAAAGGACGGCAGCGGCCGATACGCCGAAGAGGAGGGGCTTTTTCATTGATTTCATCTTCTTCATTCCTGTTTTCTCCTTGTGCATCGGTTTCCGGCAGGTCGAGAGCGGAAAGGGGTTATCGCCCGCCGCCGTTCGCGCAGCCGTTGTATATCAGGGTAGCGTGTGAACGGGCCGGATGGAACCGCCGAAGGAAGGATTCCAGGATCAACTATTGATAGAGCGGAGAATTACGATGGAGGATGATTAAATGGATGATTTCGCGGCGCTCAGCACTTTCCACTGAAAGAGGATGGCTCCCAAAAGGAAGAACACCAACGACAGCACAGCCGCCGCGGCCAGCCGGAAGGCGATTTGGCCCAGATCCGCACCGTAGAGCGCCGATTGCTGCAGGGCGATCATCGCATGGGTGGCGGGAAGGATGTCGTTCCAGGCGATCTCGTGGCCGAACAGGTGGAACAGCGGCGCGGCCGGAAGCGGGAAGAAGGCCCCGGAGATGAACACCTGGACCATGGTCGCCGTCGCGCCGAGGTTGACCGCCTGGCTGTCGTTTTGCACGAAACAGCCGACGATCAGGCCGCCGCCGACGGCCGAGAGGGCGGTGAGGAAGGAAGCCAGCAGGATGGGACCGAGCGAGCGGGTGTAATCCAGTCCGAAGAGGATCAATCCGCCGAGAAAAAGGAGGATTTGCACGACCCCTATCGCCAATTGCGAAAGTCCGATTCCGCCGAGCAGCTCGGCCGCGGAGACCCCGCTGAGCCGCAGGCGGCGGATGGTGTGCGTGCGCATCTCCCTTCCCAGGAGCAGCGCCGTCTGGGGGATGAGGAAGAGGATCGCGAACACGAGCAAACCCGGCGCATAGAGGTTGAAATCGGTGCGGGTCCGGAATCCGGCCGCGGGAATGGGATCCTCCACCGTATCCACCGGCAGTTCAACGCCCATCGAATCCAGCAGGAACCGGCTGAGGTTGCCCTCGAGGATCGCCGAGGCGCTGAGAAAATCCGCCGAGAGCGCGTCGCCGCGCAGGGTGTACGCGAACGGCACGCCGTCCGCGCCCGGCTCGACGATCAGCAGGGCGGCCGCGGTGCGGTCGCGCAGAGCCTGTTCGGCGGAAGGCGCATCAGCGGCGGATTCGATGCGGAACATCGGCCGTCCGTCCGGGTAGGCCAGCGAACGGAGATAGGCGAGGGCATCTTCGCCGGCCGGAACATCAACCGCCGCCAGCACGCGATGGGTTTTCAGTTGCGGTGTCTGATAGGCAAACCCATACATCAGCAGGAACGCCAGCGGCGTGAGCAGGACCATGCCGAGCAGCATCGGCTCGCGCGCCAGTTCGATCAGGCTCTTGCCGGCGACGGATAGTGTTTTCCTCATTATTCGCGCAGCCTCCGCCCGGTGAGCTGGAGAAAAACATCCTCGAGCGTGTTCTCGCGGATGCGCATCTCCGCGGCATGGGCTCCCGTCCGGCCGACCGCTTCCATCAGGGAGGGAAGCCGCCCCACGGCGTCCAGCATCCGCACGGTCAGCAGATCGCCTTCCAGCCGGGTATCGGCCTGCGGATCCACCGCCGCGGCGGCGGAAAGCGAACCGCGAATCTCCTCTACCCGGCCCGCCAGGCGGATCTCGACCACATCACCCTCGCCGATCGTCCGCTTGAGTTCGGCCGGCGTGCCGATGCGCAGCAATTCGCCGTGATCGATGATCGCGATCCGGTCGGCCGTCCGATCGGCCTCGTCCATATTATGGGTGGTGAGGATGACGGTCTTGCGCCGGGCCAGCGACTGGATGTACTGCCGCACCCGGACGCGGGATTGCGGGTCCAGACCGGCTTCCGGTTCGTCGAGGATGACGATCTCCGGATCGTGGACCAGGGCCATGA
>JBJYXS010000368.1:7222-9828 GCA_046260075.1 Anaerolineales bacterium
GGTGAACAGCATCGCCACGGCCAGCAACAGGAGCACCCGGCCCGGCTCGAGCCAATCGGTCCCCCGCCCGTATCCGAACGCAACGGCGGTCGCCAATGCCGCCGCCGCCGCAACAGCCGCCATCACCATTTGCGCCAAGCCCACGCCCGCCACCAGTTCGAAACCGGTGATGCGTGCCAGGCGAAGGCGGGTCAGCGTGTGATGCATCTCCTCCTGCACAAGCGACGATGCGCTGGAGATGATCAGGAACAGCAGGCTGAACACGATCAACCCCGGGACGGCGGCGTCGAAATCGGAGCTGGTCCCCGTGCCGGGAAGGAATTCAAACCCGCCGTAGACGACGGGGCCGCGGCCGGATTCGGTCTGGATGAAGGCGCGCACGTACGGTTCGACGAATCCCAGGCTGAAGGCGTAGTTGAAGCCGGCCGGATCGCCGATGTAGGCGAGTTCGGGGGGAACGGACGCGTCGCGCCCGGCGCGTGAATCCTCCAGGGCCCGGGTGAACGAAGCGGGGATGACCATGACCATGGATGTCTTGCCTTCGCGCAGGGAGATCATCCCCGCGTCCCGGCTTGCGATGCATTTCACGTCGAGGGCGGGCTTATCTTCGAAGGTGACGGCCCGCAGCATGTCCACCAGGGCCGCCCCTTGCGCGCCGGAATCCCGGTTGACCACCTGGATCTTGAGGTAATCGCCCAGATGGTCCTTGGCCGGCAGGAAAATCACGTACCACAGCATCACCAGCACCGGCGGACCGCAGACGAGGAACAGGGAGAGTTGCGGTTCGCGCAGGTATTCGAGGAGCGTCTTGCGGGCGATGCGCAGGATGCCCGCGCCGCGGCGGAGGGCTTTCATCCCCGACCCTCGGCCGCCAGACCCCGCAGGATCATATCCACGGCGGAATCCACCGTGCGTTCGAAGGGGACGTCTTCGGCGGAAGCCTGGAGATACGTATTCAGGTTCGGCACGAGCTGGCTGTCGCCCAACCCGATTAACAGGACGTTCACCGCCCGCGACGCGGCCTCGATGTCGATGCCGGCCCGCAATTCGCCGCGTTCGGCGGCCGAGCGCAGCAGATCGCGCACCGTCCGGCGCATCACATCGGCGATCGGCCGGACGACGGTTTCGCCGATTTCTTCATCCCCCTGATAGGCGGCGAGGGTCAGGAATCTCGTAAGGGCTTTCTGCGATTGCGAGATCCGCACACCTTCCAGCAGATAGGAACGCAGCGCTTCCCGGAGGGGCATTCCCCGCAGCGAGACCCCGCACATCCGGAACAACTCGACCATCGTGCCGACGGCGATCTTGACCAGAAAGCGGAGAAGATTCTCCCGGTTGCCGAAGTACTGGTACAGGGATCCGATCGAGGCGCCGGAACGTTCGGCGACCTGTTTGATGTTCAGCCGGGAAGGGCCTTTCTCCGCCGCCTCCTCGAAGAGCGCGTTCAGCACCGCCTGCCGGCGTTCCGGATCCAGCCGCCGGAAGGTTTTGGTGACCGTATCCTCTTTTTCCAGGTCGGGGATGACAAGATCGAATGCAAAGGGATCAGAATTATGAACCATCGGTTCATATTATATGAACGTTAGGTTCACTTGTCAAGAAGTCCGGATCGTTACGCTCAAGCGTATCTAGTTGATTCGTCATGCTAGTGTGTCTACAAACGCCGTCATTACCACGTGCCTTCCCAGGCCGTCATCCCCGCGTAATACTCCAACCCGTCATCCCCGAGTGATCTTATCGGGGATCCAGCGTCTTTCCACCTTGTGACGGAAAGACAATGGGTCCCCGACAAAGGCACTCGGGGATGACGTGCTAAGAAATCACTCGGCGATGATGAAGGGACTGGAGCACAAGGCGATGATAAGGCAGTGGAACATACGGAGATGGCAGAGTAGGATATAGTGGCGTACGGAAATCGTCATGAAAAAGAAAAGGAAAACATATCGGACGGGCGAAGTCGCCCAGGCCGTCGGCGTACACCCGAACACGGTGCGCAAGTACGAGGAGTGGGGCTTTCTGCCGCCGGTGAAACGCGAGTCCAACGGATATCGGATATACACCCGCTTTCACATGGAACAGATGCGCCTGGCGCGTCTGGCCTTTCACGGCGGCTGGCCGGGCGGACGGATTCGCAAATCCGCGCTGGCGCTCGTGCGCTGTTCCGCGACGAAGGATCTGCGGAAGGCCGTCCGAATGGCGAAGCACCATATCCGGTTGGTGCAGGGGGAACGGACCCAGGCTGAGGCCGCGGCCGACTACTTGGAACGGTGGGTCCGGGGGAAAGCCGGCCGCGGCCGCGCCGCCCCGAAGACGATCCTCGCCGCGGCCGAAGTGGTGGATTCGACACCCGACGCGATCCGCAACTGGGAACGCAACGGCCTGCTGACCGTGCCGCGCAATCCGAAGAACGGGTACCGCGAATACGGCGAGCCCGAGATCGGGCGGCTGCGGGTGATCCGCATGCTGCTGCGATCGGGATACAGCACGATGGCCGTCCTGCGGGCGATGCGCCGCATGGATGCCGGCGGAAAGCGGCTGCGCCATACACTTGATACGCCGGGTCCGGAAGAGGACGTGCTTTGGGCGGCCGACCACTGGCTCTCGAC
>JBJYXS010000369.1:0-8780 GCA_046260075.1 Anaerolineales bacterium
CGCTTCCAGGCTTCATCCTGCCCCCAATCCAGATATGAATGGCTGTAGATTGCCATTGACCGGCCCCCGACCATGACTTGCCTGGCGCCTTCGCAGGTACGGCACGGAAAAGTCACCTGTAGCGAGCCCCCGCCCAGTTCCGCAACACCGAAGCGGGTATCCGCCAGTGTCTCGCCGAGGGCGAGCCAGGCAAACAGGCCTTCCTCGAATTCAGACAATGTTTCTGCCCGGTGATCGGATAGCTTTCCGCCGATTCCTGAATTCCACCCGGAACGGCCGTTCCGGGTGGAATTCTGCGTATGGCAATCGTCGGTTTCCCCCGGTTATTTGTGAAAAAAGTTACTGAAAAACCAATAAAAAGGCTACTTTTCAGTAAGCATTCACAGGAGAGAATTTGGTAGAATGAGCATATCGGTTTCGGCCGATCCAACAGCCGGAAAGGCAGGTTTTTGTGGCAGACAGCCTGGAACGGTTCACCCAGAGAGCCCGACGGGTGCTTAGCTTGGCCCACCAGGAAGCCGAACGCCTTCATCAGAGGGAAATCGGCACAGAACACCTTCTCCTCGGTTTGATACAGGAAGAAGGCGGTGTGGCCGGACGCGTCCTTCGCGAATTGGGCCTTGAAGAAGACCGGGTGAAGGAAATGATCGAGCGGATCGTCCCTCCGGGTCGCCTGTTCCCGGAGCGGATCCAGCTCTCGCTGGGAACCGAGAAGGTGATCCAGAATGCGATCGAGGAAGCCCGTAAACTGGGGCACCAATATATCGGCACCGAGCACCTGCTGCTGGGCCTGGTACGGGAAAGCGAAGGCGCGGCGGCGGATGTGCTTCGCCGCTTGGGCGTCTCGCCCGAACAGGTCCGACGGCAAACCCGGCGCATCCTGCAAAACAACCCCTTGGGTCATCCGCTGCAGCAACCGGCCGGCGGGTCGTCCAAGACCGACAAGGCCAAAACCCCGATGGTCGACCAGCTGGCGACCGACCTCACCGCCAAGGCGGAGGAAGGCAAACTGGATCCGGTCATCGGCCGCCAAAAGGAAATCGAGCGGGTGATTCAGATCCTCGCCCGCCGGACGAAAAACAACCCCGCGCTGATCGGCGAACCCGGTGTGGGAAAGACCGCCATAGTCGAGGGATTGGCCCAGCGTATCACCACCTTCGATGTACCGGTGCCGCTGCAGGGCAAGCGGCTGTTGCAGTTGGATGTCGGTTCGCTCGTCGCGGGAACGATGTACCGCGGCCAATTCGAGGAGCGGCTGAAGCGGGTGATCGATGAGTTGAAAAGCGCCGGCGCGATTCTATTCATCGACGAAGTCCATATGCTGGTCGGGGCGGGCGCCGCCGGTTCCTCGGTCGACGCGGCCAACATCCTCAAGCCGGCTCTCTCGCGCGGCGAACTGCAGGTGATCGGCGCGACCACCCTCGAGGAATACCGCAAGCACATCGAATCCGACGCCGCATTGGAACGCCGGTTCCAGCCGGTGATGGTGGAAGAACCCACCATCGAGGAGACGATTAAAATTCTGTACGGTGTGCGGGGGAATTACGAACAGCACCACCGGCTGGCGATCACCGATGAAGCCTTGGAAGCCGCCGCGCGGCTTTCGGCCCGTTACGTTCCGGACCGGTTCCTGCCGGATAAAGCCATCGACCTAATCGATGAATCCTCCTCCCGCGTGCGGATGTACAAGAGCCCGGAGGCACGCAAACTGCGCGAAACAGCCGAAGAAATCCGCCGGGTCCGCCAGGAGCAGGCTAAAAATGCGGAAGGTCCCGCGACCGACAAGACTCAGGAGCTGATCCGGCGCGAACGCGAACTGTTGGCACTGCAGAAGGACCTGCAGGCTGGACCGGCGAACCGCGAGGATTGGCCGCGGGTCGGCAGCGAGGACATCGCCGAAGTGGTTTCCATGTGGACCGGCATACCGGTTATGCAGTTGGCCGAGACCGAATCCGCGCGGCTGATGAAGATGGAAGAGGCCCTGAGCGGACGGATCGTCGGCCAGGATGAGGCTATCACCGCCATCTCGCGCGCCGTGCGCCGTTCGCGGGCCGGCCTCAAGGACCCCAATCGGCCGATCGGGTCGTTCATCTTCCTCGGACCGACGGGTGTGGGCAAAACGGAACTGACCAAAGCCCTGGCGGAATTTCTCTTCGGCAGCGAAGAGGCGATGATCCAATTGGACATGACCGAGTTCACCGAGCGCCACACCGTCAGCCGGTTGGTGGGTGCGCCGCCCGGATATGTCGGCTTCGAGGAGGCCGGGCAGCTGACGGAAGCCTTGCGGCGCCGTCCGTATTCGATCGTGGTATTCGACGAGATCGAGAAGGCGCACGCCGAGGCGCTGAACATCCTGTTGCAGATCATGGAAGAAGGCCGGCTGACCGATGCGCGCGGACATAAGGTGGATTTCCGCAATGCGATGATCGTAATGACGTCGAACGTTGGGGCCGAGACGATCCGCCGTCAGGCCGGCATCGGCTTCGGCGCACGGAGCGAAAAGACCAAGGGCGAAGTGGAGCCGTACAAGGAAATGCGGAAGAAGCTCTTGGAGGAAATGCGCCGAACCTTCCGGCCGGAATTCCTCAACCGGGTGGATGCGGTCATCGTCTTCCGCGCGCTGGAGATGGCGGATATCACCCAAATCGTGGAGTTGGAACTGGCCAAGGTGGCCCAACGGCTGGAGGAACATCACATTACGTTGCAGGCTTCTCCCGAAGCCCGGAAGCATCTGGCCGAAGAAGGATATAACCCGGAGATGGGCGCCCGGCCGCTGCGCCGCGTGATCCAGTCGGAAGTGGAGGACCGCCTTTCGGAGGCGCTGCTTTCGGGGCAGATACGCGACGGGGATGCGGTCACAATCCAACTCCGTGAAGACAGTATCGTCATCGAAACCACCCCGCCCGGCGGGGAGGAAGACGCCGCTGAACCCCAGGCTGAGGCGCTTCCGGCCCGCTGATAGATCATCCGTTTCGTATCTCTTTCCTTTCCCGGAAATGCCCAAGAGGGTCACTTCTATGATTCGAAAAACCGCGGTTGTGGGGGCGTTGGTTGGGTTGGCGGTGTGGATCGCCGCTTGCGGAACGGCGGAGACGCCGGCCGATCCGGCATCGACCGTCGCCGCCAAGACAATGGAGATCATCCTCACGGAAATCTCCGGACAAATCCAGCAGTCGCAGACGCACGCCCCCACGGCCACCGCCACCCGGACGGCTACACCGACGATCACCGATACGGCCACAACCATCCCCACTGTGGATTTAATGGGGATTACCCCCATCCGATCGGATAATCCTCCGGCGGACGACACCCCGCTCAAGCCCTCGCCCACCGGCCCCACCCCCACCACTGACCCGACGACATTGCTGACACGCACCCTGGTGGGGAAATGCCCGGCCGCATTTTTCGTCGATGATATCGGCCCGATCCAGGATTACAGCGAGGTCAAGGCGGGCATGACCTTCACCAAAACCTGGGACGTCCGCAACATCGGTTTTTGCACTTGGGACCGGCGGTATCAGTTGTTCTTCTTTTCCGGACAGCACATGCACGGGCCGGATGCGATAGATTTTCCGGAGGTCGTCGCGCCGAACCAGAACTTGTGGCTCTCGTTGACGCTGACCGCACCGCAGAGCACCGGTGTACATATCGGACGCTGGTATCTTCGCGACGCCGACGGAAAGCGCTTTGGTGTGGGAGAGAACGGGGACGAACCGTTGATCGTGCGGATCACGGTGGTGGCGTAACGCCGGCTTCACTTCGCGGAAAACGTGTCCGCGTAGGGAAACATAAGTGTTGGGACACCTCGTCGAAAGGCCGATGAGCTGCAGCGGACACTTCTGTATCTGACCGCCGCGGCGGCGGTCGCCGCGCTGTCAGCTTATACGGAAACCACTTCGCAGACTCCAACTGTCGCCCTGCCTAAGCCCATACAGGCCGAGAAACCCACCCGGCCGCCCGTACTCTCCGCATCCCCCCGACCCACGTTGGCGAAAAACTTCACTCCGTCCACCTCCCTCACTCCACCGGAGGTCATCGTCCCGGAAATTTTGGCCGCGGGAACCTTCTCCTTCGCCGCGTGGAACTGGGATGAGGACGGCGAATGTACTTCCTTCAACCCGGATCAGGCGTTGAATACGGGGAGCGGGAATGCCGGCATCCACTATTCGGTGGACTGCGGATCGCAGTGTGTTAATTATCCGTCCGTCGTCAGCGGCGCCGCGCAATTCAACCTTGGCGATCTGCCGGCGGATTGTATCGCCTGCATCGTCCACCAGTCGGAATTTTCTTCCGACGGTTTATTCGGTTGGGGGCGCACAATCTATTCTGCATTCGAACGAATGGGGGGAACTTAAGTCTTGCAACGGGGGCGGACATACCCAATACAAGCGGGAAATGGAGGCTGCGGATCAATTTCATCAGGTGGGGTATGGATTCCCCCGGATAAATCCGCTTCCGCGCGCGGAATCCTCTCGATCCCCCGATCCGCCTTCACGATCCGCCGCCGGAAGGTATAATCCGTTCGGGAGCGCACCGTGACCGCCGTCGAGGAAATCAAAGCGCGGATAGATGTCGTCGACCTGATCGGCGAAACCGTGAAATTGCGCCGTTCGGGAAAGAACTACATCGGCTTCTGCCCCTTCCACCACAACGTCAATACGCCGTCCTTCGCCGTCTTCCCCGAGAGCGGGACTTGGCGCTGCTTTGGCGCCTGCAACGAAGGCGGCGATATCTTCCGATTCATAATGAAGAAAGAGGGATACGATTTCCCCGAGGCCCTCCGCGTGCTGGCCGAGCGCGCGGGAGTGGAGCTTCGCCCCCGCACACCGGAGGACGTCCGGGCGGAAGAGGAGCACGCCCGGTTGCGGACCCTGCTCGAATCGGCGGAGGCGTTCTTCCGCAGCACGCTGCTCGGCACACCCGAAGGGGAAAAGGTACTGGAGTATTTACATGGCCGGTTGCTCTCGGATGCCACACTGGAAGGTTTCGGGATCGGGTTGGCGCCGGCCGGCTGGGAGAACGGGATCACCTATTTCCGATCCAAGGGTTACTCCGACGAGGAACTTCTCGCCGCGGGGCTGGCCGTGCGGACCGATTTCGGCCGGTTGCACGACCGGTTCCGCCACAGGATTACTATTCCGATCCGCGATGCGTCCGGGCGGCTGAGCGGTTTCGGAGCGCGGATCGTGGACCCGAAGGACCAGCCGAAATTCCTCAACTCGCCGCAGACCGCGCTTTTCGACAAGGGCCGGTTGCTGTACGGGCTGGATCGCGCCGGTCGCGCGATCCGCGCGGCGGGCGAAGCGGTGGTGGTCGAAGGGTACATGGATGTGATGGCCGCCCACCAGGCGGGCTTCGATAATGTCATTTCTCCGATGGGGACCGCACTGACCGAAGTCCAGTTGCGTCAGATTAAACGCTATGCCAAGCGGATCGTGCTGGCCCTGGATCCGGATGCAGCGGGCGACAAAGCGACACTGCGAGGGCTTGAACTGGCGCGCGAGGCGCTCGATCGGACCGGGGAAGCCGTGTTCGACGCGCGCGGACTCATACGCTATGAGGGCCGGTTGCAGGCGGATCTGCGCGTCGCTTCGCTTCCGGACGGCAAGGATCCGGACGAAATCGTCATCGATGCCCCGGAAACGTGGCGCACACTCATCGCCGAAGCGTCGCCGGTGGTCCTGCATGTACTCCGGATTCTGACCCGCGATCGGGATGTAAACGATCCAAAGATAAAAGCCATGATCGCAGCCCGGATGGTTCCTTTGATCGAGGACGTCGCCAACAAAGTGGAACGGGATGCCTACCGTCAGCAGGTGGCGCGGGCTTTGCGGATCGACGAACGCACACTGGCCGGAACGGCCGTCACACGGCGGAAAGGCCGGGCGGCGCGCCGGCGAATGGCCTCCGGTGGGGAATTCACGGAAAAACGCGAAGCCCCGGCATCCGCGTTCTCGCGGATGCAGCGAAAGGAACTCTACCTGCTTGGCCTGTTGGAGCGGGCGCCGGATTTGCTCTTCCGAATCGACCGCTCCTTCGGAGAGATGAAATTGGATAGAATCGGAGCCGAGGATTTCGTCGGTCCGGCTCAGTCGGCGTTGATCGAGCGGATCCGCGATGCGTTGCTGGAGGAGAACCCCGAGGAGTACCTGAACGCTCAAGACGAAGAGGGACTGGGCGACGCACTGGCGAAGGCGAAGGAATCCTTCCTGAAGTATCATGGGGAGGATGCCCCTACCTTCGAGGAAGCATTCGAGGCCGCGTTGCGGTTGCGCCAGCGGACCTTGGAACGGCAGCTGGCCGACGTAAAATTTTTCCTCATGGATGTGGAGCAAAATACAGATGCCTCGACGGAAGAAAGCGAAATCCGCACAACTCGACGCGAAGCGCTGGGGCGGATCAATCGAATCAGCGACGGATTGCGCGGAATCGAACGGGCCTTGTCGGAACGCCCGCATGCCGGGATAATGGGTGCTCCATTGACCCGCCCGCCGGGGGCAGAGGGTTTCTGATGCCGAAACGGAAAACGGCCGCACCGCCGAAGAAAAAGGCAAAAAACAAATCCAAAGAGATCGACGCCGAAGCTCTTGGCGGCGACGATGCCGAATTGGAAGAGAAGACCTACGGCGACGAGGAGGCGGTTTCGGATTCCTACGAGACGGAAGTCAGCGAAGAAGATCTGGAAGCCCTCGAGGAAGAAGGGCTGGGCGAAGATCTGGAAAAGGAAGAAATCCTCGATGGCCTGGAGCTGACCGACGATCCCGTCCGGATGTATCTGCGGGAGATCGGCCAAGTCAGCCTGCTCAGTCCGAATCAGGAAACCTGGCTGGCGGTCCAAATTTTGGCCCATCGGCACGTTGTCGAAATCCGTGAACGGGTAGCCCCCGTAACGAAGAGCGGATCCCAGCCGTCGGGGACTCACCTGCTCTGCATGGAGCTGCACCGCGAGCTGTGCGAATATTGGAAGCAATTGCGTACCACCGCCAGGCGGCTCGGCCAGCCGATGCCCGTGCTGGAAAAATTGCTTCAGGAAGCACGGATGTTGCGGTCATCCTGGCAGGATGGCGTTGCCTCGTACCTGCGGACATGGCTCGAACGCGGTCCGTGGGGGCGTGATCCGGCATGGATCCCGGTGGCGCGCGGCGGGTTCGATGTGTTCGTCGTCTTGTACGCCATGCCCACTCAAATCCAAAGAAAGTTCTCCACCTATCTGCGCACACACAAGGCGCCGCCCAACCGGCGCGTCTTCCAGACCTGGCTGCCTTCTGCGGCGAATATGGAATCCGAGCTGCGCGCCGTGGAGGACCGGATGCTGGAGGCGCACAAGGCGCTGATCCGAGCCAATTTGCGGTTGGTGGTCAGCGTGGCCAAGCGCTACATTGGACGCGGAATCGCTTTTCTCGATCTGGTACAGGAAGGAAATCTCGGCCTGCTGCGTGCGGTGGAAAAGTTCGACCCGATCCTCGGGTATAAATTCAGCACCTACGCCACTTGGTGGATCCGCCAGGCGATCAGCCGGGCAATCGCCGATCAGGCGCGCACGATCCGCATCCCCGTGCACATGGTGGAGACGATCAACCGCCTGACCCGCGCCCAACGGCACTTGGTCCAGGAGCTGGAGCGGGAACCGACCAGCGAAGAGTTGGCGGTTGAAATGGACCTGCTCGAGGCGCCGGATGTGACCGAGCTGGCCCGGTTGCGGGCGGCAGAGGAACCCCTGCCCACGCCGCTCGAGATGAAAATTCAACGGGCGGTGGAGCGGGTGGAGCGGATCATGCGCCTGGCGCAGGAACCGATGTCGCTGGAAACCCCCGTCGGATCGGAAGAGAGCAGCATCCTGGGGGATTTCATCGAGGACGAGAACGTCGTCACGCCGCTCGATGCCGCCTCGCGCGAACTGCTCCGCGATCAAATCCGCAGCGCGCTGCTGTATCTGAACGAGCGGGAGCGGCAGGTCCTTGAGCTGCGGTTCGGATTGCTCGACGGACGGGATCACACCCTCGAGGAAGTCGGGCAGCGGCTGGGGGTCACGCGCGAGCGGGTTCGCCAGATTGAGGCCAAGGCGCTGCGCAAGCTGCGCCATCCGCGCAGCAGCCGCTCCTTGCGGGATTACTTGGGATAGGACGGTCGAGTAGGGCGCCGGTCACCGGCGCCCGTATCCCTGGCCCAGCCCGACCAGGGCGGGCGAGACCTTGTGATCTTCCGCAATCGGTGCTCTCGCCGGCAAGGGATACGCCTTGCAGGGAAACCGTCGCGATACTACTTGATTGACCATCCATGAGGAGATCTTTCCATGTCTGAAACGGTGCAGATTGCATCGGGAATACATTGGATCGGCGTGAACGATCGGACGACCGACCTGTTCGAAGGTATGTGGCCGATCTCCGGCGACGGTGTCTCCTACAACGCCTATTTGATTTGCGATAAGAAACCGGCGCTGATCGATCTGGCCAAGGCGCTCAAGGGCGAAGATCTGCTGCGTCGAATCAACAGCCTGACCGACGCGGCCCGACTGGAGTATATCGTCCTCAACCACATGGAACCGGATCACACCGGAGTGCTTCGTCAGTTTGCGGACATTGCGCCGCAGGCCGAGTTTGTTTGCACGGAAAAGGCCCGCCCGTTGCTGGAATCGTTCTACGGTATCGGCGACCGGATACGGGTGGTGCACGACGGTGACACCCTCCGCCTGGGAACCCACACGCTGCAATTTTTCGAAACGCCGCTCGTTCATTGGCCGGAGACCATGATGACCTGGATCACGCCGGGGGAGATCCTGT
>JBJYXS010000370.1:0-9145 GCA_046260075.1 Anaerolineales bacterium
TTCCTTTGTACCTATCCCGGTTTTTATTGGGATTTAAATGCCAGCAGGACGTCGATTGACGGAGCCGGGCGCGGAAAGGTTGCGGAGGCTTTCTGGAAGCAGATGAAAATATCGCTTGTGACGCCGTCGTACAACCAAGGCCGCTTCCTCGAAGCGTGTATGCGTTCGGTTCTCGATCAGGGGTATCCGGATCTGGAATATGCCGTCATGGACGGCGGCTCGACCGACGGCAGCGTGGAGATCATCCGGCGCTGCGCCGACCGGTTGGCGGCCTGGCGCAGCCGCGCCGACGGCGGGCACATGGACGCCTTGCAGGAGGGATTCGGCGGTTCAACCGGCGAGATCATGGGATGGCTGAATTCCGATGATATGCATTCCCCCTGGACCCTGCGGGTGGTTGCGGAAGTGTTCCGGGAGCTGCCCGAGGTGGAGTGGATTACCAGCCTGTATCCGATGGTCATGAACGAGAACGGGCTATTATGCGGTGCAAGGCGGGCGGAGGGCTTCCATGCCGAAGCCTTCTACCGCGGACGCAACGTACCGTTTGATCCCTGGTTCTATTCCTCGATGATCCAACAGGAATCGACCTTTTGGCGAAGATCATTGTGGGAAAAGGCGGGAGCTCGGGTGGACTCCTCCCTGCGGGTGGCGGGCGATTTCGAGTTATGGTCGCGTTTCTTCGAACATGCCGAATTGTACGGGGTCGCGGCCCCGCTGGGCATATTCCGATACCAGCGCGAATCCTTTTCCTCCCGGGAGTTCGAAGCCTACTTGGATGTCTGCCGGCGGGTGCTGGCGAAATATTCCCGCACGCCGCCCCTGCGGGTAGAATTGCTGGCGCGGCGTATCGCCCGCGAATTGCCGGATCGTTGGCAGCCGCTTACCGGTTTGGCCTATCCGGTCCGGCACATCGTCCGGGGCGGCGGGAATTCCGCCTATCTCATCCGCCGGGCGTGGATCGTATAGGAGCGGAAAGCATGCGGTCATGAAATTCTCCATTGTCACGCCCTCATTCAACCAGAACCGCTATCTCGAATACTCGATGCGATCCGTGCTCGAGCAGCAGGTCGAAGACCTCGAATATATCATTATCGACGGCGGCTCGACCGACGGCAGCGTAGAGACGATCCGCCGGCATGCCGCGCGCCTGGCCGGATGGGCCAGCCGGCCCGATCGCGGGTACGCCGATGCGTTGAATGAGGGATTTTCGCGCACCAGCGGAGAGCTGATGGGCTGGTTGAATTCCGACGATATGCTCACGCCATGGGCGCTGCGGGTTGTCGAAAGCGTATTCCGTGAACACCCCGCGGTGGAATGGATCACCGCACTCTACCCGTTGGTGATGGACGAGCAGGGTATGGTCATCGCCGCACGAAGAACGGAAGGATACAGCCCCGAGGCATTCTATCGCGGGCGCAATGTCCCGATACGTACGGGGTTCTACACCTCCGTCGTCCAGCAGGAATCCACCTTCTGGCGGCGGTCGCTCTGGGAGCGGGCCGGCGGCAGGATGGATTCTACCCTGCGAATGGCCGGCGACTTCGAACTGTGGGCGCGTTTTTTCCAGTACGCCGATCTGTTCGCGGTGGCCGTCCCGCTCGGCTGTTTCCGCTTCCAGAAGGAATCCTTCACCTCCCGGAGCATGGATGCCTATATGGAGGAATGCCGGATGGTTTTAAAGCGGTATGGGCGCCGACTTCCCTCCCGGTTCGAGATCGCCGTGCGGCGAGTCGCCCGCCTTCTTCCGCGACGCGCTTGGCCGGCAACCGGCCTAGCGTATCCGACGGCCATGATCCGCCAGGAGGGGCGCGGATCGGAATGGAAGATCCGCCGCGAATGGATCCTCTAAAGTTGCGATGAAGGCGGTGACGCGGAGGCTGCGCATTCTCCAAGTGGCTCCCTCGGCGACGGGAGGCGGCGGCGAACAGATGGCGCTGTTGCTGCACCGGGCCTTCCGCCGTCTCGGGCACCGTTCGATGCTCGCCGTCGGCCGAATGGCCGGACCGGTGGAGGAAGACGTGTTCCCGATCCCGGGGCGGTGGACCGTAGCGCCCGCCGCCCGGGTTGTGCGCCGGTTGTTTGACCGGGTGCTTCGGCTGACCGGCGGCCGAGGTTCGACCCGCCTATTTCCCCTATTCGAAGCTTTGGCGTTCCCGCGTGTCGCCTGGGATCTGTGGCGCGGGTATGAGGATTACACCGCCCCGGGTTCGCACCGCCTGCTTCGACTCGCCCCCGAGCCGCCGGACATCGTCCTGCTCCACAACCTGCACGCACGGTGGAACAAGCGCGAGGCGTTCTTCGACTTGAGATTTCTTCCTCAGTTGAGCCGCACACTTCCGGTGATTCTCTTTCCCCATGACCCGTGGCTGCTCACCGGCCACTGCGCCCACCCCATCGACTGCACGCGTTGGCGCATCGGTTGCGGACGGTGCCCCGATCTGAACATATACCCGGCCATTCGGCGGGATGCCACGGCCGGCAACTTCCGGCGCAAGCGGAAAATCATCAGCCGGAGCCGGCTCTTCCTCGCCGCGCCGTCGCAATGGCTGCTGGACATGTTTGAACAAGCGGGCATCGCCCTGGTCGCCTCGCGCCGGATCTGCAACGGCGTCGACACCGCACGCTTTTCCCCCGGCGGACGCCGCGCCGCGCGCGCCGCGCTGGGATTGGATCCGGACCGGCGGATCATCATGGTGTCCGGCAACCGCCTGAAGACCAATCCATGGAAGGGGTATGGATGGCTGATGGAGACGGCGGAACGCCTGGGCCGAGCCGTAAAATTACCGGGGGCCGATTTCCTTTGTGTGGGCGATGAGGGGGAAACGCAGCATTTCGGCGGAGTGCGAATTTGCTTTGCCGGATACGTCGAGGATCCTTCACGAATGCCCGCGTATTACCGGGCCGCCGATATTTACCTTCATCCGAGCCGGGCCGATACCGCGCCGCTGTCGGTCCTGGAAGCGATGGCATGCGGTTTGCCGGTGGTGGCCACCGCCGTGGGCGGGATCCCGGAGCAGGTGGAGGACGGCCGCAGCGGCTTCCTCGCAGCCCCGGGGGACGCCGAAACGATGGCGGCGCGGATCGGTCAGCTGTTGGCGGACCGCCGGAGATCCGGAGCCATGGGAAAGAAGGCCCGCGCCCGAGCCGTGAAGGATTTCGATTTCAAACGCCAAAGCTCTGAATTCATTGATTGGATGACGGAACTGGCAGCGCCTGCCTAACGGCGGTGGATTTCCGTCCTCCGAAAAGCGTTCGACAATCGCCGCGTTCCGTCGCCGCGAGAGGGTCGAAGACGGGTGGTTTTCCGTCTTCGACAGGCGAAGCCATCTCCTCGGACGACTAACCGGTAGGTTGCACCGTCGTGCCGGAGAGAGCATCCCGGCATCCCTCACAATGATATTCTCTTCCCTTCGGTATAATCGCTTCTGTGAATACAGCCTCGCTTCCATTGATCTCCATGGTCATTCCCTCTTACAACCAAGGCGCCTTCCTCGAAGAGTGCCTGCGATCGGTGTTGGATCAAACCCACCCGCGCACAGAGGTCATCGTCATCGACGGCGGGTCCGCCGATTCCAGCCGGGAGATCCTCAACCGATACGAGCGACGCCTGGAATATTGGGTCAGCGAACCGGACCGCGGGCAGGCTCATGCGGTCAACAAAGGTTGGTCGCGCGCCAAGGGGGACGTGTTGGGTTGGCTGAACTCCGACGACCGGTTGGAAGCCGGGGCGCTGGAAGCCGTTGCCGCAGCCTGGGCGGAGCATTCCGATTCGGCGCTGGTATACGGTGATGTGCAGGAAATCGATCCGCAGGGCAACCCGCTGGGCGTGAAACATATGGGCGGCTTCGGATTGCGATCGCTGCTGCTGGGCAAGAATATGGGCCAACCCGGCGTGTTCGTTCCGCGCAACACATACGCCGCGGTGGGGGATCTTGCGGAAGATCTTCATTTCGCGCTGGATTTCGAGTTTTTCCTTCGCGTTTGGACGGCGTTCCCCGACGCCGGAACGCATATTCCGCAGATCGTGGCTTCTTCGCGGGTTTGGGCGGCTGCGAAAACCATCCATCAGGGCGGGTTGTTCGGGGAGGAATACCGCAAGGTGCTGGAGGCCTATTTTTCCCGGTCCGATCTGCCTCGGGAGATCCGAACCCTGCGCAGAAAGTCGTTTTCACGTTCGGTGTATTTCCGTCAGGCTAGGCTTCTCCTCCGGGCGGGGAAGGTTCGCGAGGGATTGGCCGACTTGGCACATGCCGTCATCCTGGAAAGTTCGCCGATGGAAGCTGCGCGACTGGTCATCTCGGCGCTCCGGGCGCTTCCCGGAGAAGGCCAACATGCTCCCTGACGGATGGGGCGCGTCCCGGATCGAAGGCGGCCTGCGGATTGTGCTGCCGACCGGCATCTTTCCGCCGGACATCGGCGGCCCGGCTTCGTATGTGCCCCGCATCGCTGCGGCGCTGACCGAGCGCGGACATTCGGTTTGTGTGATCACGCTGGCCGACGATCCGGACGCCGGCGGGAAGTATCCGTTTCCGGTGGTACGCATCCGCCGCGGAATGGGCCGCATCCCGCGGATGATCCGGGCGGTTTCCGCCATGACGGTTTTGGCGCGCGCAGCGGATTTAATCTTCGCCAACGGGTTGTTCATCGAATCGGCGTTCGCGGCTTTCCTGGCGGGCAGGCCGCTGGCGATGAAGATCGTGGGGGATTGGGCCTGGGAACGGGCGCACAACCGCGGAGCCGGCGGGTGGAACGTCGGGGATTTCCAAATCCGCCGCCAATCGCCCCGTTGGGAAGCCGTGAAACGGCTGCGGTCGACGGTGACGGAGCGGGCGGACAGGATCATCGCCCCGAGTCGTTTCGTTGCGGATATTATCGCCGCATGGGGCGTGCCGGAGGGGAGAATCACCGTTGTTTACAATGCATTGGAAGAATCGCCCGATCCGCCGCCGGCTGACTTGCCATTCTTTGATGGCCGGACACTGATCGCCGTCGGCCGGTTGATCCCGTTGAAGGGAATCGACGGATTGGTGGAGTTGGTCGGTGAGGATGAAAAATTACGCCTGCTGGTGGTGGGCGACGGCCCGGACCGGTCGAGGCTAGAATCGTTGGCGGTGAAGCTGGGCGCGGCGGAACGGGTGGTGTTCACCGGGGCCGTGGAGAGGGAGCGGATACCGGCGTATTTAAAGGCCGCGGATGCGTACGTCCTCAACAGCTTGCACGAAGGACTGCCGCACATCCTGCTGGAGGCGTTTTCGGCAGGCTTACCGGTGGTCGCCACCGCCACCGGCGGGACTACGGAACTGGTGGAGGACGGCGTAAACGGCCTGTTGATCCCGCCGCATCGGAAGGATCGGTTGGCATCCGCCGTGGGGCGGATTATTGCGGATTCCGACTTGCGGAATTCGCTGGTGGAGGGCGGTCGGCGGACCCTGCAGACCCGGTTCCGGTGGGAGGACATGGTGAACGAAACCGAGCGGGTATTGGCGGAAACGGCCGCCCGCGTGGGAAAGGGCCGATGAACGTACTAATGATCGGCGTGGGCGACGCCGGACTCGACGATCCGGACAGCGATTCGGTCCAGCGGTTCTTGGAATACGCCCGGCGTATAGACGGACGGATCGATTTGATCGTAGATTCGCCAAACGGCGGAATCTCCGAATACGGCTCGCTGACCGTATGCCGCACCGGGACCGGCCGTACCCTTTTCCCGGCGGCGGCGCATCGGCTGGGGTTGGCTGCTGCGAGAAAGACCACCCCCGATGTGATCGCCTCCCAGGATCCGTTTGCCACTGCATTGGCAGGCCTGTGGCTGCGGCGGACGCTGCAGCGTCCGTTGCTTATACAAAACCATTCATCCGTGATGTTCAATCCGAGGTGGACTGCGGAACGGCCGGTATTGTTTCGGGCGCTGCACCTGCTGGCGCGCCTTCTCCTTCACCGGGCGGACGCCTGGAGGGTAGTCAACACCCGCGAGCGGAGGGTTTACCTCGACAGGCTCGGGCTGCCTGCCGACCGGGTGCGGGTGCTCCCGGTTCCGTGCGACCTGGCGGCTTTCTCCGGGGAACGCATGACGGAGTCGCCCGCGCGGACACGGAAGCGTCTGAGGATCCCGCCCGATGCGCCGTTACTCGCTTGGGCCGGCCGGCCGGTGCGGTTCAAGCGGCTGCCGCTTCTTTTTCAAGCCTTCGCCGAGATCCGCGCCCGGTTTCCCGCAGCGCGGTTGGTTGTTGTCGGCCGCAAGGCATTGGCGCAGGAGGACCTGGATCGTGCTGCGCGAAGAGCGGGTCTCGGTGAGTCGCTGACCTGGTCCGGCGAATTGGATCACAAAGGTCTGGCGGATCTGTTGCGGGCGGCGGATGTTTTTTTATATTCCTCGGTGTACGAGGGATTCGGCCGCGTATTGGTGGAGGCGGGAGCGAGCGGCCTGCCGGCAGTCGCCACATCCACCGCCGGCGCGGCGGATATTATCCGGGACAGCGAGACGGGCTTCCTCGTGCCGGTGGAGGACGCGCCGGCGCTGGCGCGCCGTGCCGGCGATCTGCTCGCGGACAGGGAGGCGCGCCGCCGGATGGGTGCCGCCGCTCGAAAGCGGATCCGGTCGGAATTCGCCCCGGAAAAGCTTTTCGATGGGATCATCTCCCAGTGGCGGGAAACGGTCGCGGCGGGAATGCGGCCATGACTCACAACCGCTCCGAATCGCCCATGCTCCTTTACCTGCTGCCGCGCTATGAGGCGGAATCGGCGGAGCATTTTTACCATCTGTACGGTTTCATAAGGAAACTCAACAAACGGATTCCGATGGAAGTATTGGCCGAACGCGTCGCCGGTTCGCTTCCCAAGGATCTGCCCATCCGTCCACTGAGGATCCGGTTTCCGGCGTTTCGTCTGCTGGAGGAGTTCTTCCGCTTCATTGCGGCGCGGCGGAGGGGAGTCGACGTTTTCTACGTGCATTATTCCTATACCGGCGCCATTGCGGCTTCGATCGTCGTCCGTCTGTTCGGCGGAAAGGTTTTCTATTGGAGCTGCAGTCTGTACAAGGATTTCAGGCTTGAGCCCGGCGCGTCATGGATCGAACGTCTGCGGCAGAAGATGCAGGAACGGCTGTTGGAAGCATCCGTCCGGTGGTGCACGTATCTGGTTACGGGGACGCCGCGCGTGGGCGAGTACTATGAACGGCATGCCGGAATCCCCCGGGGGAAGATACGTCTGATTCCGAACTTCATCGAAGTGGCAAGGTTCCAAAGCGTGCCGCGCGAGAGGGCGCGGCGGATCCTGCGTCTTCCCGCGCGGGGCAAAGTGGTTCTCTTCCTGCACCGGGTGGCGCCGCGAAAGGGTGCTCACCATCTGACGGAGATCGCTCGGAGGATACTGACGGAAGCCGGCCCGGTGACGTTCCTGATCGCAGGCGGGGGGCCGTATCTGGACGAACTGAAACGGCGCGTTGAGCGGGAAGGATTGGCGCCCGCCTTCGACATCCGCGGGTGGGTGGCGAACAAGGATGCACCGATGTACTATCGAGCCGCGGACCTGTACCTGATGCCGTCGGAGGAAGAGGGATTTCCGCGCGTGTTGCTCGAAGCCATGGCGTCCGGATGTCCATTCGTGGCATTCGATGTGGGCGGCGTCCGGGATATACTGCCCGATTCGCTGGCGGGATGCGTCGTGGAGAAAGGAGACGTACGCGCCATCGCCGCGGCATCGGTCCGGGTTCTGCGGGATGCCGGATTACGGGCCGCTTGGCGGAAGGCCGGCGAGGAACGGGCGCGTTTCTTTTCGGAGGACCGGGTCCTTAAGGCGTTCCTACGCATGCTGGATGGACAACCGCTCGATTGGGAGAAATTTCTTTCCGCCGCGGAGGTTGACGGGTGAACCGGAGAAAAAGCAGACGGATCGCATGGGTTGGCGGCTGGCACTACGCGCACAATAATCCACGCCACGCGGAGCTGCTTCCGAGACTCCCGAATATCGACCGGTATTATGTCAATTTGCCCCGCTTCTGGCCGTTGCGCGGGATTCGCAGGCGAATCTGGCTGCCCATCCTGATCCGCTGGCTGGGCTTGCGCTACCCGATGATGTTCTGTACGGATTGGCATCAAATCCTGATGGTCCGAGCCCGCGTAGTGTGCGATCACGATGATCCGGTATTTTCCGAAGAGGAGATCGCGGCGTTGAATCGTCCGAATGTGGCTGCAGTGGTGGCTACCTCCGATCTGGTGCGCCGCAATCTTCAGGATGCCGGCGTACGCCGTCCAATCGAAATCATTCCCCAGGGAGTGGCGATGAAGCGGGCGGATGCGGAACGGGTGCGCGCCGTTCGGCGGCAACACGGAGCGGCTGCCGGTGAGGTCGTCGTCGGTGTGCACCAGCCGCGGTTCGCCTATGCTTCCGAATTGACGCCGGACTCGCCGGAGCAGATGTATGCCGTGGATCCGCTCTTTGACATCCTGGAACGCGCACGCGCACGCGACCCGCGGCTGGTCTTGTGGCTGGTGGGGAAGTCCGACCGGCGGGTTCGGGAATACGCTGCTCGGAACAACTGGGTCCGATTGATCGGATACCAGCCGCGGTCCGAACTGGCGGGATACGTTTCCGCCTTCGACATCGGGTTGTATCCGCGGAATCTCGACCTGAAGGGGCGCACCAGCGTCAAGGTAGTGGAATATATGGTCTGCGGCGTGCCGGTTGTGGGTTTCGATGTCGAGGAGATGCGCGTGGCGGTGAAGGGTGGGGCGGGGATCGTCGCCGGGAACGCGGGTGACATCTCTTCCGCCTTGGCCGGATTGGCCGCCGATGATCGCCGCCGGTCGCGGCTGGGAGAGCACGGACGGGCGGCGGCAGCTGCGTACGATTGGGATGTCTTGGCCGGACGATACCGGGGACTGCTGGCGCGGGTGCTCCTATCCGGAGACGAAGGATGAACGAGAGGAGATTGGCCTCGCTGGGACGGATAGCGGCGGCGGCCCGCCGGGCGGGTCTTCAACCGGTGTTTGCCGCCGCGCGGAACATACTGGACGCCGCTTTTCAGGCGGCTGATTTTCCGCCCCTGTCGGCTCGTGTCGAAGGTCTGCAGCCACACGGTTTTCTGCGACACCGCAGTTATCTGGAGGAGCTTGCCCGGGGACAATACGAACCCGCCAGCCGTAAG
>JBJYXS010000371.1:0-4394 GCA_046260075.1 Anaerolineales bacterium
CGGGTGCGGTTGATGCGTTTGGTGACGGCGGATTTGTATCCGGCGATTAATGATCCCAACGACCGTTCGGTTCGGCGTAGGGGCGCACGGCCGTGCGCCCCTACGTTTTCAATATTATCAATCGTTGATTGGGCATGGCGGGTCGCCCCTACAAAACCATTGTCCTGTTCCACGATGTGAATAATGGCATGCATATGATTCGGCATGATTTGATATTCATCCAATTTAATTTCCGGGCGGATGGCCGGCGTTTTCAACCATTCCGCGCGGGCGATCCGCCCCCATTCATTCAACCGCATTTCGCCGTTGACGATATGGCCGAACAAATGGCGGCGGTTGTGCGTGACGATGGTGATGAAATACGCCCCCGGTGTGGAATAATCGTACCCGTGCAACCGGATGGATCGGCGGTTCCCCCGGCCCGCACGGCGCCGCCGGGGTGGATTGTACCGGGTGCGTTTTGTAAATGGATGGTTTTGTAAACGGCGTGACATTATGCATCCCCCTTTATCGATACATGATAAATGGTTATCGCCCCAGAAACACTTTCGCGACGCGCTAAACCACCTTATCCCCTATCCGGTCTTGCAGGGATCGAATGGATAATCCTCCGGCGCCAGGCCGGTGTCGACCGATTCGACGGAGAAGCCTTTAGCGAGGAGGCCGTCGAGGATATCCCCGGCCAGGGAGGCGTCGTACGGACGCTGGCTGTGGCTGAGGACGATATCCCCAGGTTTGACGACGCCGACCACCTTGGAATAGGTTTCCGGCACCATCCCGTTGGATTCGACCGACCAGAGGACCGATTGCATCCCGTACTCGGCGAAGATCGAACGCACCCGGCCGTCCACGTCGCCGAAGGGCGCACGGAAATAACGGACCTCGTAGCCGGGGATGATAATCTCCATGTAATCGGTCCAGATGGCGAGATTTTTGCGGATCAGCCAATCCGGGTAGGTGGTCATGGGTTCGTGCAGAACGCCGTGGCATCCCAGCGTGTGGCCCTCGGCGACGATGCGTTCGACGGTCGAGGCGATTTGGAAGATGGTATCGGGGGCATCGTACCCGCCCGGAAGGAAGAAGGTCGTCTTGCAGCCGCGGTCGTTGTAGGCGGTAAGGATTTTATCGAAGTTGGATTTGCCGAAATCGGGTTCCTCGACGGTGTAATCGTCGTAGGTCATCAGGACGACCGGCCGGGAGGTATCCCCGTGCGTCACCTCGTGGTCGGGCAGGAACGGATTGCCCCACCGGCCGCTCTTGCATTTGGTCTCGGTCGGGGTGACCGACGGGAGGGGCGTCGATTCCGGGCCCGGATCCGGCGGCCGGGTGGGGGACGCCGTCGGGGTGAACGCCTTCGGCTCGCGGCTTTCGGCCGGGTCCGTATCGGCGGCATTACGGGAACAGGCGGCCAGGCCGATCAGCCCGGCAGCCTTGAGGAAGGTTCGGCGGGATATCAAGAAAACCTCCGCGTTGGCAATTCATCCGGCATTGCGGGTTCGACAAATATAACAGATGGGGGGATATTTTCATCCAGGTTCCACATGCGATGCATGGTTTGTAGGGGCGACCCGCCGGGTCGCCCCTACAAACCATTTACCAATAACCACCAACATCCCCGGCCATTGTTAACAGGTTTCGTTGTCCGGATCATCCATCCGCAACAAAATCAACCCGTCCCGCGCGGGAAGGGTTACCTCGGAAACGACGCTGCCGTCGTTCACGGCCGGATCCTGTGTGCCGCGGATTTTCCGGAATTGCCCGCCCAGGGAAACCGTCCGCGGCTCGGCGGTCGGGTTGACCAGCACGATCCCGCCCTCGAAATCGCGCCGCCAGACCTGGTCGGATCCTTCCTGCAGCGTCACCCCGTCGAACCAGACGGTCCCGCTTTCCGCACCCATGAGGAAACTCAAACCGGCGGCGGGGTCCGCGGCGGAAGAAACCGCCGACACCCGGTAGTGCCGCCAAAAGGGGGTCAGGTCGATCCGGCCGAACGATCCGTACAGCGTCCACGGATCGGCGGATTTTTGGAGGACCGCATCGATCGTGATCAGCCGGTCCGCCCTGGCCCAAAAGGAGAGCGTATACGGCTTTCCCGCCGTGAGGGCGAACCGTTGCGGGGGGCCGAGCACGCTGTGGTAGGAAGAGCCGCAGCCGGCGGTTTCGACTCTAACCGTAGCGCCTTCCTCCGCCGGAGATCCGGCATCCCGCGAAATGCTCAGGGAACAACCCTCCGGTTCGTTGGCCCAGGTAGTCCAGCCGTCCAGGGACCGGTCGAACGATCCATCCCCCAGCAAATTCGGGACAGCGAGCGAGGGGACGGCCCGGTACGGCGGACCGAGCGGTCGCCCCAAATATCCCTTGCCGGCGCCCGCGTTGTCGTACTCGTCGAACCAGAATAGGCACATCCAGCTCGAGGCGTAGGTGCTGTATTCGAAGCTGAAGAACCCGTCGCCGAGCAGGGTCGTGGCCAGGCCGAAGCGCATCCTGCGGTAATCGGGTTCGAAATCCGCATCCCGGCAATCGGCCGCGTTGCGCAGCTTGTCGATATCAGAAGTTGCGTTCGGGGAGGTTTCGTTCTGGAACGTCTGCAGCACGGTGAACCGCGGCCGGGCGGCGTAGGCGGACCATTCCAGGTAACCGCCGTCGTGTCGCGGGCCGAAGACCATCGTCTCCCAGGCGGGAGTCCCGCCGCCCGTTCCGACGGCGGAGGAGGGAAAGGATTCGAAGTGGACTCCGTTCAGCATGTCGAAGTTCGTCCGGTCGCCGTTGGCGAAGAGAATCTTCTCCCGGCCGATTTCCCGGCGCAGGACCCGTTCGAAGCGGCGCAAGCCGACGCTGTAGGCCCGTTCGACCGGGCCGTATTCCGCGGGGATGCGGTTGGAGCGGTCGATGTCGATCGAGCGGATGTTCGGTTGCCAGATAAGGCCGCCGATATCGGAACTCATGCAATCGAGGAAGAGGCCGTCCCAACCCCCCGTGCGGATGATCTCCGCGGCGCGGCGGGCCTGGAAATCCGCCGCCCATCCGCCGAGCGGGGAGGAATCCCCCGCCGCGGCCGCGGTGCTGAGGTCCAGCTGCCACTGCCCGGGCCAGACACTGATATGCGCCGCGATGCGCGCGCCGGCCGGATGCGGGGAGGCGGGGCGGCAGTATCCGCGCCGGACGGTCAGCCGCCGGGCGTCTTCATCGACCGCCAGGACCAGCATGCTCTCGCCCTCGATGAGCAGCGCGTCGCCGGGCAGGAACAGGTCGATGGCTTCGCCGTTTGCGGCGGCGGCCACCTCGGCCACCGCGAACGTGTCGGCAGAGGAATCCACGGCCTCGGCCAACGTGGAACCCGCCTGGGTCAGGAACCATTCGGGCGGCAGGCTGCCGATCAGGCGGTTATCGCCTTCGCCGGCCGCGTGATCCGGGTTGCAACCGACATCCACAGGATTGAAATAATCGAACACCATCGCCGCGGGATTGGCCGCGCGCACCTCCTCCACCGCGCCGGGATAGGGCCAGGATCCCATCACCGCGTCGAAGCGGGCGATATCCTCGATCGGGTTGCCCCAGGGCGTGAAGGTGATCAGGCGCGGGTAGTCCAGGTCGAACGAGGGAATGGGAAAGGGGAGCGCGGCGGAGGGATCGGCGGCCGGCGGCGCGGCCGTTGCCGTCGCGGCGGGAACCGATGCCGCCGGGCCGGCGGTGCAAGCCGCGAAGGCCGGCAGGAGGATTAAGAACAATGCGAGCAACGGGATATATCTTGGAGGAGCGGATTCCTTTTGTTTCGGATTTCTGCACGGGAGTGTCTTCAAAGTAATAAACCTCGATTTTTTAAATGGATTATGTGGAAACGTTTTTATATTGTGAAGGTGATGATTGCCGATGAATGATAATCTGCCGGCCGATCAGGGTCAATGGCGCGGCGGATGCGGGCGGTGGTTTTGGACGTTATGGATTTGTGTTACCTAATGATTGCGCCGATCGATCCGGGTTCCACGCGCGGCGCGGGGTTTGTCGGGGCGGGATGGGTGGGGGATATTTTCAACCGGGTTCGACGGGCGGGATGGGTTTGTCGGGGCGCATGATGTTTGGTCATTCGGTTGATGGATAACCGGCACAGGGGGCATGGCGTAGGGGCGCAGCGCCGCTGCGCCCCTACGGTATGCACCAATATTTTGTGCGGGTTCACCGATTTTCGCCATCCAAATCCCATCGCGCCGGGTAATTCCAAAATTGCGCCTATTTCGCACCCAACGATTTGAAATGGCCCAGACCGGTGGTGCGGAGGTCGGACGACGGATCGCCGTAGTATTCGACGTTCCCGACGCCGCTGATCTCCCCGGAGAGCCTTTCCGTCACCCACAGGGTGGCGTTGCCCAGGCCGGAAAGCCTCACCCGGGCGGTCT
>JBJYXS010000372.1:0-11718 GCA_046260075.1 Anaerolineales bacterium
GCGGAGTGGGTGGGCGAATCGCCCCGCAACAGCTGCAAAGGGGAAAAGATCCTGATCCGCGATCCCTGGGGATATACGATCCAATTACTGAACAGGAAGGAATAGCTCCTACAGACGGGAAGCGAAGGATAGCCTATTGACAGGAGATGGGAAGATGAACGATACCGGATCGTATTATGTGCACAACAAGGAAAAATTGCTGAAAGGGATCGCGGGGAGCATCCTGACCGGCCACGTCCCGCCGGTATTGGAACACGGCTATGGGAAGGAAACGGCGGAGCAGGTCATGAAGGGAACCGGGAAAAAATTCGATTCCTATGCGGCGGCACTGCCGTACGGCGGGGATGAGGACATGCACGATGCCAAGGATTTGATCTTCGCGGCCTGGTGCCTGGCGTACTACCGGACGATGCGGGAATCGGGGCGGTCCGCCGAGGAGGCGGGCAGGGCCTTGTACGACGCCACGGTCGAGAAGATGAACGCCTATCCGCCCTTTCTGATGAAGCTGCTGGGATGGATCCTCTTCACGCCCGTCTTCAAGCGGATCAACCGCCGGACCCAGGAAGCCACCCACGGGAGGAAATGCAAATACTGTTTTGTCTCCAACTACGTGGAGGGGGACGGGATCCGCTTCGATTACGGCAAGGATTACATCCAGTGCGGCATCAACACCTATTTCCGCGAGCAGGGCGCGGAGGAATTCCTGCCGTACATGTGCTGCCTGGATTATCCGCTTGCCCGGCCCATCGGAATCGGCTTCCACCGGACGACGACGCTCGGCATCGGCGGCGACCGGTGCGATTTCCGGTATAAGAAGGGCAGGGAGACCGAATCGGGGTGGCCGCCCAAGGGGGCCTGATGGCAGGGGATTACTTCTTCCGCCGCACCTTCCGGTAATGGCGGCGGGCCTTGGCCCGGTTTCCGCAGATCGCCATATTGCACCACTTGCGCGAGCGATTGCGGGTCGTGTCGTGGAACAGCCAGCCGCATCCCCCGCAGGCCCGGATCCGGTCCGCTTGGTCCGATAACAGCAGATCGGCGGCGGACCGCACGGCCCGGCAGAGGACGATCTCGACCGGGTCGTCCGCCGGGCACGCCATTTCGTACGTTCCCCCGGAACGGACCAGTTCCATCTTCCGATTGGCGTCGCGCAGGATGTCGTTAAAGTCGGAGAGGGCAGCCCGCGAGGGGTTCTTGCCGCGGGCCAGGGGCGCCAGCACCCGGTAGATCCGTTCCCGAACCTGACGGACGCGGGACAGGGGAACCCCGTCCGGATCCGGCTCCTTGCGGACGCCCAACCCCGGCGTCCCGCGAGCGCGTCCCCAATCCAGCACCGTCTTGCCGTCCGGAAGGAGTTCGTATTCCGGCGGCTGATGGCGATGGTCGACGGTGTTGCAAAAATCCAGGCAATACAGCCCGCCGATGAAGTAGCCCGGCGTGAATTTCATCGACACCTTCCCTTGGAAAATCCCGTCTCCTCCGGACAATTCCATTATAACCAATAAAATAATCTTGACAAGTTAGGAAAAATCCTTTATAACCAATAAAGATTGAATAAAAGGTTAGTATGAATTCCTCTTCTCCGTTGCCGGGCGGGGAAGGGATTTCTCTTTCGGGAAGAACGGTTGCCGAAGGAAGATCGCGGTCGACGGAGATCTACCTCCGATATCGGTTGGGAGATGCTATAACGGTTGGAGCGCAACGGCTTCGGGAGGTCCGGTAGATCGGGTCTCCCGAAGATCGCATTAACCGGAGTTTTTGAAAAAAAGCCCTTGTTTTTTGGCTATTGTCTCACCAGAACAATTGTGCTACCATGGGATAATGGGCCCGTTCGAGAAGCTGAAGACGGTCTGCGAGGCGGCCGCGGTAGAAGATCCCGAAGAAAGCCGCGCCGCCCGGCCGCAGACCTGCGATAACCTCCCCATCTACAATGCCGTCGTCTCGGGCGGCAAGCACATCCTGCTGCTCAAATCCCTGCTGACCTCGGTCTGCGAGAACAACTGCGCCTACTGCGGGATCCGTTGGGGGAAGGATTCCCGGCGTGTGACGTTTACCCCCGATGAAATGGCGGATCTGTTCCTCCGGCTGCACAAGGTCGGGGCCTGCGAGGGGTTGTTCCTCAGTTCGGGCATCGCCTGGGGGGGAGTGCGCACCCAGGACCGGCTCATCGATACCGCCGAGATCGTCCGCCGCAGGGGGTTCCGCGGATACCTGCATTTGAAAATCATGCCCGGATCGGAGCGCGATCAGGTCGAGCAGGCGATGCGTTTGGCCGACCGGGTGTCGATCAACCTGGAGGCCCCCACCGCGCCGTGCCTGGCCGCCATTGCTCCCAGGAAGGATACCGGCTCGCTCTTCGAATCGCTGCGCTGGATTCAGGAAATCCGCACCTCCCGGGATTCGCGCGGCGCGTGGAACGGGCGCTGGCCGTCCTCGAGCACCCAGTTCGTCGTCGGCGCCGCCGGGGAAAGCGACCGCGATCTGCTGTGCATGGCCGAAAGGCTGCGGCGCGAGGCGGGATTGGCGCGCATTTATTATTCCGCCTTCCATCCCGCCCGGGGCACGCCCCTGGAACACGCCCCGCCCGAAAACCCCGTGCGATCCTTCCGCCTTTACCAGGCGGATTTCCTGATCCGCGATTACGGTTACGGCGCCGAGGAACTTCTCCAGGGACGCGACCGGCTGCCGCTGAACATCGACCCCAAACTGGCCTTCGCGCGGATCCATCTCCTGGAAGAACCGGTCGAACTCAACCGGGCCGGGCGCCGCGAGCTGCTGCGCATTCCCGGCATCGGGCCCCGCACCGCCGGCCGCATCCTCGACGCCCGCCGGAAGGGATCCCGGCTGCGGTCGGTGGAGGATTTAAAACGTCTCGGCATAAACACCCGGCGGGCTTCCGAATTCATCCTCCTCGACGGACGGACGATCAACCGCCAGATGCGGCTGTTCTGACCGTCGCGGCCGGAGAGATATTTCCGACTCTGCGATTAAATTGCACTGTGTGCGCCATGACAAGCATTCCATCATCGGGTACAATGCGGATATTGCGACGAGGGAGTGTGCCATGGCCCGCAAAAACATCATCGTCATCGGCGGAGGATTCGGCGGACTGGCGGCGGCGGCGCGGCTGGCGGCGCAGGGCCACGCGGTCACGATTTACGAAAAACGCGATAAGCCCGGGGGCCGCGGATACGTCTATGAGATCGACGGCTTCCGTTTCGACGGCGGGCCGACCGTAATCACCGCCCCCTTCATGTTCGACGATATCTTCCAGGCCGCCGGACGCAAGCGGGAGGATTACATCACCTTCGTCCCGCTTTCCCCGTTCTACCGTATCTTCGACCACAACCGACAGTCCTTCGATTACAACGGCGATCCCGAATTCACCGCCGAACAGATCCGCCGGCGTAATTCCCACGATGCGGAAGGATATGCCCGGTTCATCCAAAGCACCAAGCCGATCTTCGAAAAAGGATTCCGCCAGCTGGCCGACAAGCCCTTCCTGCACGTCGCCGACATGCTGCGCATCGCCCCCGACCTGATCACGCTGCGGGCCTACCGGAGCGTGTACGGCTACGTTTCCCAATTCGTACGCGATGAATTCCTCCGGCGCTGCTTCTCCTTCCACCCCCTGTTGATCGGCGGAAACCCGTTCGATTCCTCCGCGATCTACGCCATGATCCACTACCTTGAACGGGAGTGGGGGGTGCACTTCGCGATGGGCGGAACCGGGGCGGTGATCGACGGGCTGGTGAAGTTGATCGGCGAATTGGGCGGGGAGCTTCACCTGAATGCCGAGGTCGCCGAGATCACGACCCAGGGGCGTCGCGTAACCGGCGTGCGCCTGGCTGACGGCAGCCGGCACCGCGCGGACGCCGTGGTGTGCAACGCCGAGGTGGCCGACGCCTACATGCGGTTGCTGCCGCGGCGCAACTCGTGGATTTCGTGGCGGGTCCGCACGATGGCTTATTCCATGTCTTTGTTCGTGATCTATTTCGGCACCAAGCGGCTATACCGGGATTCCGGCCTGGCACACCACAACATCATCCTCAGCGAACGCTATCGCGGACTGCTCGACGATATCTTCCGCCGCAAGGTACTGGCGGACGATTTTTCGCTGTATTTGCACATGCCGACCCTTACCGATCCTTCGCTCGCACCGCCCGGCTGCGAACTGTTCTACGTTCTTTCGCCGGTGCCGCACCTGGGAGCGGGCGTGGATTGGCGGGAAGCCGCCAAGCCCTACCGCGACAGGATCATGGGATTTCTCGAAAAGCATTACCTTCCCGATCTGCAGAATAACATCGTCGCGGAACACATCATCGATCCGCTGCACTTCCGGGAAACGCTCAACAGCCACCTCGGATCGGCCTTCTCGGTCCAGCCGCTGCTGTGGCAGTCGGCCTGGTTCCGGCCGCACAACCGGTCGGAGGATTACCGCAACCTGTATTTCGTCGGCGCGGGAACCCATCCGGGCGCCGGCCTTCCGGGCGTGCTGTCCTCGGCCGTCATCGCACAGAATCTGATCCGGGAACAGGATTAGCCGGGCCATGGGCGACGGAATCCGGACCGCGGAACGTATCTCTCCGGCCCTGCGGCAGGCCCACCGCCACGCGGAGAAGATGATCCGCGAGCACTCGCGGACCTTCCACTTCGCGACCGCCTTCCTGCCGGCCGGCAAACGGCGAGCCGTGCGGGCGCTCTACGGTTTCTGCCGCGCGACCGACGACTTGGTTGACCGGCGGAACGCAAACGTCGCGGATATCGAACGCTGGCGGGCGCAGGTCGCCCTTCCCCCGGACCGCCAGAAGGATCCGGTGCTGGTCGCCTGGGCGTCGATCCGCGAAGCGTTCGGCGCGGACCGCCGGTACGAACAGGAGCTGATCGACGGCGTGCGGATGGACGCCGCGCCGCGCCGCCGCTACCGGACTTGGGAGGATCTGGAACGCTACTGCTATCTGGTTGCTTCCACCGTGGGGATGCTGTCCTTGCCGATCATCGGCCTGGAACGCGGGGTCGGCATGGAGTCGGCCGCCGTGTTCGCCCGCAAACTGGGGATCGCCCTGCAGTTGACGAACATCCTCCGTGACGTGGGCGAGGACGCCGCCCGCGACCGGATCTATCTGCCGCTGGAGGATTTGCAGGCCTTCGGCCTGAGCGAAGGCGACATCCGCCGCGGCGTATGCAGCCGGCCGTTCGTGGAATTGATGAAATTCGAGATCTGCCGCGCGCGGGCCCTGTACCGCGCCGCGCTCCCGGGGATCGCTTTGCTGGATCGCAGCGTGCGCATGGCGGTGGGCGCCGCCGCCTTGCTCTACCGGGATATCCTCGGCGAGATCGAAGCCTTGGAATACGACGTCTTCGCGCACCGCGCCCATGTTTCGGCATGGAAGAAGATCCGCCGCCTGCCGGGGATCCTGTGGACGGTCCGCTCTTTCCGGGCGCCGCAAGGAATGACGGAAGAATGACGGCCCGCCCGGCTGCGAGCGAACCGTACGATTTCGTCTTCGCCGGAGGAGGCTTGGCCGGGTTGAGTCTCGCGCGGCGGATCGTCCGCGGCCCGTTCCCAAACGCCCGGATCCTCCTCCTGGACAAGGAACCGAAACGCAAGAACGACCGCACTTGGTGTTACTGGTCCAAGGAGCCGGGCGATTTCGATTCGTTGGCCGTCCGGACGTGGGATCGGATGCGGTTCGAGTATCCCGGCCGATCGCTGGAAATCCCCCTGGGCGCGTACCGCTACCGGATGATCCGGGGGGCGGATTTCTACCGGAGACTGACCGACGAGCTGGCCGGGCATCCCGGGGTGGATTGGGTCTACGGCGAGATCCGGTCCGTGGAGGACGGCCGGGAATATGCGGAGGTGTCGCTGCCGGACCGCCGCTATCGCGGCCGCTGGGTGTTCAACAGCCTGATCCGGCCCGGAGACGTTCCCGCGGATTCCCGGCGGAACATCTTCCTCCTGCAGCATTTTCTCGGCTGGGAAGTAAAAACCGACCGCGACGTGTTCGATCCCGGCGCCTTTACGATGTTCGATTTCCGCACCCCGCAATCCGGCGCGATGCGCTTTTTCTACATCCTGCCGGCCTCGCCGCGCCGCGCGCTGGTGGAGTACACCCTGTTCTCACGAAACAAGCTGGCGGAAGACGAATACATCGAAGCCCTGAAAACCTATCTGCGCGACGTATGGAAGGTGGAGCATTACGAGGTGGAGGCCGAGGAATCCGGCGTCATTCCGATGACGGACTACCGCTTTCCGCGGAGGCTGGGCCGGCGGATCCTCGCCGTCGGAACCCGCGGTGGGCGGGTGAAGCCCTCCACCGGGTACGCCTTCCGGAGGATCCAGGCGGATACAGCCCGCATCGTCCGCTCGCTGGAACGGCACGGCGATCCGTTCCACATCCCGCCGGATCCGCCCATGCACCGGCGGTTCGATTCGACCATGCTGCGGATCATGCGCAGCGAAGGCGAAGCGGTGGGCGGCATCTTTTTCGACATGTTCCGGAAAAACCCGCTCGATAGGGTCCTGGCTTTTCTCGACGAGCGGATCGGCCCGGCCGAGACGCTGCGTCTGCTGGCGACCCTGCCGGCGGGGAAGTTCGGTTTGGCGTTCCTGGGTTGGGAACGGCGCGGCGGTTCGCCCGCTGCGGTCAGCCGAACCGGCCGGTGACGTAATCCTCTGTTTTCTTCTTCTTGGGTGCTATGAACAGCTTCCGCCCTTTGCCCCATTCGACCAATTCGCCCTGCAGGAAGAAGCCCGCCCAGTCGGCCAGCCGGGCCGCCTGCTGAACGCTGTGCGGGACGATCACGATCGTGTACTTCTTCTTGATCGCCTGCAGCGAATCCTCCACCTTGGCGGTGGAGATCGGATCCAGCCCGGAGGTCGGCTCGTCGAGCAGGACGACTTCCGGCTGGAGGGCCAGCACCCGGGCCAGGCACAGCCGCTGCTGCTGGCCGCCCGAAATCGCATGAGCCGGCGTGTCCAGGCGATCCTTCATCTCCTCCCATAGCGCGGCCGCCCGCAGGCCCTCTTCCATGGACCGGTTCAGGTTACGGCGGCGGCGTTCCCCCAACAGCCGCAAACCGTAGGTCATGTTTTCGCGGATCGTCATCGGCAGCGGGACCGGCTGGGCGAAGACCATCCCCACCCGCCGCCGCAGCGCCACCAGGTCGGTGTTCGGCGAGAGGATATCCTTGCCGTCCAGCAGGATCCTGCCCGTATACCGGGTGCCTTCGACCAGGTCGTTCAAGCGGTTGACGGTCCGCAACAGGGTGCTCTTGCCGCCCCCGGCCGGTCCGAACAGCACGGTGATCGCGTTGGGCGGGATGCGCAGTGAGATGTGGCGCAGCGATTCGGTCCCGTCGGGGTATTGCACCGACAGGTCGTCGACGACGATCTTCATCTCGGGCTTGGGCTTCACCACTGCCGTCTCCGCCGGTAATAGCTGCGGATCAGGGTGGCGACGATGTTCATCGCCAGGACGAAGACCAGCAGCACCAGGGCCGTGCCGTACTGGATCCGCACCGGCATCCCCGGCACCTGGGTGGAAATCACGAAGAGATGGTAGGGCAGGGCCATCGTCTCGTCGAAGATCGAATGCGGCAGCTGCGGCAGGAAGAACGAGGCCCCGGTGAAGAGGATCGGGGCGGTTTCGCCGGCCGCCCGTTCGAGCCCCAGGATCACCCCGGTGAGGATTCCCGGCAGGGCCTGCGGCAGGACGACCCGCCGGATGGTCTGCCAGCGGGTGCCGCCCATGCTGATGCTCACCACCCGGAAGGATTGCGGCACGGCCCGCAGGGCTTCCTCGGCGGTCGAGATGATCACCGGCAGGGTCATGATCGCCAGGGTCAGGCAGGATGCGGCGATCGAGGAGCCCAACCCCAAAAACAGGACGAACAGAGCCAGGCCGAACAGGCCGTAGACCACCGAGGGGATGCCGGCCAGGTTGACGATCGCGATCCGGATGGTGCGGGTGAAGGGGGAATCCGGGGCGTATTCGGAAAGGTAGATCGCCGCCAGCAGCCCGATCGGGACGGCGATCACGGCCGTGCCGAGCGTCAGGTAGACCGTGCCGACGATCGCCGGCCAGATTCCGCCATCGCGCATGCCGTTTATCGGCATGGCGGTGAGGAATTCCAGGGAAACGGCCGGCGAACCGTTCCACAGGATATAGCCGATGATGGCCAGGATCACCAGGATGGTGAAGGCCATGACGGCCGAGAGGACCGAGAAGGCGATCCGTTGAGCGGCGGCCCGCGGTATGCGCATCAGGATAGCATCCGTTCCGAACGCTTCTTGGCGCGGAAGAGCATGCTGGAAGCGGCGATGTTCACCAGGAAGGAGATCAGAAAGAGCAGGATCGCGACCAGGAACAGCACGTGATAGTGCACGCTGCCGCCGGCCACTTCGCCCATTTCCGCGGCGATGGTGGCGGTCATCGTCCGGGCCGGGAAGAACAGGCCGTCCCAGCGGATCTGGGGGGCGTTGCCGGTGACCATCATCACCGCCATCGTCTCCCCGATCGCCCGTCCCAAGCCCAGCATGACCGCGGTCAGCACGCCGGACCGCGCGGAGGGCAGGGTGACGCGCCAGATGGTCTGCCATTTCGTGGCGCCCAGCGCCAGGGCGCCGTCGCGGTAGCGTTTCGGAACCGCGTCGAGCGCGTCCTCCGCCACCGAGACGATCGTCGGCAGCGCCATGCCGGACAGCAGGATCGATCCGGTCAGCGCGGTCAGCCCGGTGGGCAGCCCCGTCGCTTCGCGCAGAGCCGGCGCCAGCACCAGGAAGCCGAGGAACCCGAGCACCACCGAGGGCAGCCCGGCGAGGATCTCGACGAACGGCTTGAGGAGTTCCCGCATCCACCGCGGGGCCACATCGGCGATGAACACCGCGGTGGCGATTCCGAACGGGATCGAGATGATCGCCGCGCCGATGGTCACCAGGACCGAACCGAAGATGAGCGGCAGGATCCCGTACAGATCCTCGATCGGATACCACCGGACCCCGAAGAGCCGGGCGGGGGGCACTTCCAGCAGCGCCGGGACGCCCGATTGCAGTAAAAACAGAAAGATCGCCGCGACGAACAGGACGGCGGAATAGCCGCATATCCGGATGAGGAATTGGATCACGGCTTCGATGTATTTTCGGCGTTTGGCCATGCTCTCTCGACCGCTCAGGCGACCGGAATGAATCCCAGCTCGGCGACGATGGCCTGCCCCTCGGGGCTGAGGATCCATTCCAAATATTCCTGGATCTTTCCGGTGGGCTCCCCGTCGGTGTACATGTAGAGTTCCCGGGATATGGGGTAGGTGCCGTCGAGGACCGTCTCCTTGCCGGGGGGGATGAACGGGCCGGCCGGATCCTCCGACAGGTTGATGACCTTGACGGCCGGCGTGACGTATCCCAGGCCGTCGTACCCGATCGCATTGGGGTTCTGGCTTACCTCTGAGGTGATCCCCTCCGAGGAGGGAAGCAACAGGGTGTCGGCGGAGAAAATCGACGGGTCGTCTTTCCGCCCCAGACGGATCACCGATTCGAGGAAATACACATGGGTTCCCGAATTCACCTCGCGGGAGACCCGCACGATCGGCCGGTCCTCGCCGCCGACCTCCGTCCAATTGACGATCTTACCGGTGAAGATATCCGAGGCCTGCTGCAGGGTGAGCATGTCGACCGGGTTGCCGGGGTTGACGATCACGGCGATTGCGTCGCGGGCGACGACGGTTTCTATGGGTTCGACGCCCTTGGCCCGGGCGGCCTCGAATTCCTCGTCTTTCATGGCCCGTGAGGCGTTGGCGATGTCGGTCGTCCCGTCGATCAGAGCCGTGATCCCGACGCCGCTGCCTCCGCCGGAGACGGAAATCGCCGTCTCGGGACTCGCCTTGACGTAGGCCTCCGCCCAGGCCAGTGCCAGGTTGACCAGTGTGTCGGATCCGCGGTCGATGATCGTGGTGGATGCGGTGTCGGAAGAGGAATCGGACGGCGAACAGGCGGTGATCGCCGCGAAAAGAAAAACCGGAAGGCATCGGAGCGCCCGTCGCATAAGGCCATTGTAACAGAAGCCGGGCCGGAAAAGCCCGAAGAGATGCGGTAGAATTACCGACATGGCCAAGCGGAAAACCAAATTCCAGATCGCGGATTTGGATTTTTTCTACGGATCCTTCAAGGCTCTCAGCGATATCTCCATGGAGATCGCCGAGCGGGAGATCACCGCGCTGATCGGACCTTCCGGATGCGGAAAAAGCACCTTCCTCCGCTGCCTGAACCGCATGAACGACACCATTCCCGGCGTCCGGGTGGAGGGAAAAGTGCTCCTGGACGGTCAGGATATATACGCCCCGGCGCTGGATGTGGCGATCCTGCGCCGGCGGGTGGGCATGGTCTTCCAAAAACCCAACCCGTTTCCGCAGTCGATCTTCGACAACGTCGCCTTCGGACCGCGGGTGCTGGGGATGGACCGGACGGTCCAATTGGACGAACGGGTGGAATCCTCGCTCCGGCGGGCGGCCCTCTGGGACGACGTCAAGGACAGCTTGCGGGATTCCGCGTTGGGGCTTTCGCTCGGACAGCAGCAACGGCTGTGCATCGCCCGGGTGCTGGCCGTGGAGCCGGAAGTCATCCTGATGGACGAACCCTGTTCGGCACTCGACCCGATCGCCACCATGCACATTGAGGAACTCATGCATCAGCTGGCCGTCGAGTTCACCATCGTCATTGTTACCCATAACATGCAGCAGGCGGCGCGGGTTTCCAACCGGACCGGCTTATTTTGGCTGGGCGAACTGGTGGAATACGATAAAACCAAGAGGATTTTTACCCGGCCGGCGGAGAAGCGGACCGAGGATTACGTGACCGGGCGGTTGGGATAGCCGGGCGCTTTTTACTTTTTTTAAATGTACTATTCTTGGAACGGAAAACATAATATATGTAGAGGAATGCCGTGGCCACTGCAAGGCTTTCCGCATTGGATAGGGAGTTCTACTCGCATCTGACTCACGAGAGCGATGAAAAATTGCACGCCATGGCCTTGAAGGCTTGCCGGTTCGCCGTCGAAAAAAGCGATCTGCAGTATCCCGCGGTCCTCTCGGCGCTCCAGACCATGATGGACGGCGAATCCTTGACCGAATCTCAGAAGCGGGAAATGGGGAAACTGGTGGCGGCCCTGGACGCCGTCCGGATCACCACCGATATCCGTAGCCGCGAAAAAACCGGAAAAACCGACACGCTGCGCGGCCGGAATGCGCTGTTCCAGGCGCGGGCGGCGAACGCCGTCTTCATGGCCGCCAACCCGGATCCATTGTTTGCTGCGCTGGAAGCCATTTACGAGGCATATTTGGCGACCGGGGATTGGAACGCGCTGAAGGCGGTGATCACGAAGGATTGACCGGGAAATCGACGCCCGAAATACAACGACGCAAAGGCTTCTGCCTTTGCGTCGTTGTATTTCGGGCGGTTGCCCGCTCCATGTGTCCCTTACCGCATGGCGCGGATGAATTCCTTGGCGGTGGAAAAACGTTTATCGCGCGATTTGGCCAACGCCCGCCGGATCGCCGACGCCGCATTTTCGGGCAATTCGGGCGCGAACTGGCGCGGATCGGGCGGCTCGGTATCAAGGTGGGCGATGACCATCCCGCCGGGATGATCCGCGGTGAACGGCAGCCGGCCGGTGAGCATTTCGAACAGCATGACCCCCAATGCGTAGATGTCCGCCCGGCCGT